>NZ_RAWP01000220.1:0-4342 GCF_003668935.1 Corallococcus sp. AB032C
GGACATGGGGCCTCGGGGGAGGAGGGGGATGCTTGGGGTGAAGGCAGCCATACGCGAAGTGTGCGCTGTTACCCGGGACCTAAGCAGGAATGGACGCGGGCCCTCAAGCTGAGAACCAGGATGCAGCGGTTCTCCTGGTGAAGGTCAATCCGGCACAGGAAGATGTCGTCGAAGGCTTCCTTCGCCGGTCCGTATCGGGCACGGACGGGCGGGGCTGGCGTCCGGGGCGCGGCGCCAGCCACAGGTGCCCCGCGCTTCGTCAGGGCCCCAGGGCCTGCACCGGAGCAGGCGTCAGCCGGTCCGTCGTCGTCCCATCGCGTGGACGACCTGGAGGCCTGTCACATCAACTTCGGCAACATCCATTGCTCGACCCTGGAGCTGCGCGCATCTCCCTGAGCGCTCTCGTGTCCGTGGCCCTCGTCGAAGACGAAGAGGGCCGGCCGCGGCTCCGGTGAGGGCACCACCGCCGTCTGCGAGCGACCCGTCCCCGGATAGGGCGGGTTTCCCTCAGCCGAGGGGGCGGCGCCTACTGGCATCGGAGACGAGCGCCTTCCGTCGCTGGACGGGGACGACGCCTGCCGAGCACCGGCGAGGTCGCTCCTCGGTCATGACCGGCCTCTGACGGATGACGTCGCGGGCGTGGGCTGTCAGGGGCTGCTTGTGCGCGGGCGCGGTTCAGCGCACCTCGATGTGATGTGCGCCGTGCGGCATGGGGACTCGCCGAGTTTGCGCAGGCGTCCGTCTTCCGGATTGAACGCGAGGAGGGTGACGCTGGCGTCGCGATGGAACCGGGGCGAGTCCGGCCGAAACGCGGTGCCTCACATGTTGACTGTGTCGCGACGTGAGCCCATCCGGCGATGAAGACGCGCGTGTTCGCCGATTCCTTGCGCGAGCCGGCTGTTCATCCGGCGCTCGCTCCGTGGCGGGCCATGCGGGCAACGACGAGATGGTGGAAGGGCCGGATGACGTTGAAGTACACGGGGCCGGCCCAGTTCCGGTAATGCACCAGCGTCACCACGTGGAAGCGCCGACGGGGGCCTTCCGCGGGCTCCACCACCACCGCCAGCGTGGCCTCCAGGTGCGTGTCCTCGGCCGACACCACCCACACGTGCTCTTCCTCGGCATGGCGCACGGTGAAGAATGAGACCGCGCTGCCCGGCGTCATCGGAATGTCCACGGGCCGCGACAGGCGCTGCTGGGGGATGCCGTGCTGCCGCATCCCGAGCAGCCGCATGAGCACGGCGCGAACCCGGTACAGCGCGCTCACCCACACGGGCTGGTAGGACATGAGGCCTGCCAGGAACTGGCGCAACGTGGCCTGGGACTCCACCGTTTTCACGTCCACGTGGTCCGCACCCTGCGCGAAGGGGCGCAGAACGTCCGGCAGCGACCTGCTCGTCACCCGCATGTGGAGCCTCCCATCGTTCATCCGATACGCTACCGTATCGCGATACGGTAACGTATCGAGGTGCTGGAAACCCGGGCCTCCAGACTGGATTGGACGATGAGCCGCACTCCTTCCCGAGTTCCCGAACCGGCGTCCTTCCGGAGCATCAAGGACATCCGCAGGGCCCCTCGGGGGGCCGGGCTGTCGGCGGAGGATTGGGCGGATGCCGCGCTGTGGAGCCTGGAGAATGGCGTGGATTCGCTGTCCGTGGAGCGGCTGGCGCGCAGCCTGGGGGTGACGAAGGGCGGCTTCTACTGGCACTACAAGGATCGGTCGGACGTGCTCCAGGCCGCGCTCTCACGGTGGGAGGAATGGGCGACCACCCGGGTCATTCAGCGCCTGGAGGCGTTGCCAGACCCCAGGGCACGCTTGCGCCAACTGCTGGAGCTGACCTTCGAGCAGGGCGCGCATGGAAGAATCGAGGTCGCCCTGGTCGCGGGTGCTTCTTCGGACCCTCGCATCCAGCCGGTGCTTGCGCGGGTGTCCCAGCTGCGCATCGACTACGTCACCAGGCTCTACAGGGCGCTGGGGCTGCCGGCGCGTGATGCTCGCAGGTGGGCGCTCCAGGCGTACTCCACCTACGTGGGCCTGCTGCACCTGTCCATCGCCAGCCCTGCGTCGCTGGGCACGAGCCGTGCCCGGACCGAGTATGTGCGGCATGTCGTGCGGACGCTCATGCCGGTGTGAGGGCCGCCTCACTTTCCTGCCTGCTTCTGCCGGACCGAATACTCAGTGCCCGAGACCGAGAAACAATGAGCCGGGCCACGCGGTGGGCGCCGGGCAGGCGGGTGAAGGCGCGCCTCGCGGCGACGAGCTGCATGTCCGGGCGGATTATCAGTGGAGAGGCACGGCCGTTGTTGGGGCCCACCAGCCCTCACTCGAATAGGCACTGCCTGACACTTTCGTTCCGATTGGGGCGGGCCGCGCTGCATCCCCAACGCGATGAGGAGAGGTGCCTCGAACCGCCCATTCGGTCCACGCAGCGTCCGGGTGTGCTCTTCGGCACCTCTGCTCCAGTCCCCACCTCAATGGGACCTGCGCTGGTTCTGCGACACGTTCCAGATTCCGAGTCCCTCTGGACGGCGCGAAGACCCGGCTGCGCCCGGGGGAATGTGAGCCCCTTGAGGTTGGGTGAACTCGTGCGGTCAATACCTCCGAAGAGTGACGGACGGGATTTCATGCGATGGTTATGGATGGGATGCTGCCATCTACAGCCCCGCAGGATCGCTTGCCCCAGGAGGGCGGATGTTCAGTTCGCTGAAGCTCAATGCCAAGGAGCAGATGCTCTGGTTTCGGGCCACCTACGCGCTCGGTAGCTCGCTGTCCCTCTCCCAGGTCCTCGAAGCCTTCCGGCCCCTCATCCTCGAACTCGCGCAGGCCGACGCCATGGCGCTGTGCCTCATGCACGCTGCTCGTTCGCCTGGCTACACATGGGTCGTTCCGGGCCCGCGCATCCGGTTGCTCGAAGAGTACGACCGACTCATCGAGCATGACCCCTTCCGAAAACCCATCTTCGACCGGCCCAACTGGGTCGTCCGCGATACACAGCTCCTCTCCCGCAAAGAGTTCGTGGGAAGCCTCATCCACCAACGCAGTCTGGAGCTGGAGTTGCGCCTGGACCACATCATGGCGGTCCTCCTTCCAATCCGCCCCGGCTTCGTCGCCGCCCTCGCGCTCTACCGCAACCGGCCGCGCGCCTTCTCTCCCCGGAATGCCGCCGTCCTCACCAGCCTCATCGAGTACCTGACGAACGCGGTCCGCAACTGCAGTGACTTCGAGAGCTTCACCATCGGCGCCAACCTCCTGGAAGAGTTCTACCGCGGCCCCGATACCGCCTTCCTCGTCGTGCAGCCTCCCCACCAGGAGGTGCTGCGCTCCCCGAATGCCGCCGCGCTCCTGGACCGTTGGTTCACCCCCTCCGACCTCCACGCATCGGGCATTCCCGTCCCGCTCCAGGAGCGACTGAACGCCCTGGTGCGCATGACCCCGGCCGAGCGGCGCGGCAAGGACTTCTGGGTCTCCTTCGATGGGGAGCGCTGCCGCACGGTCCGGTTCGTGGAACTTCCTGCTCCCGAGGGCCCTCGGAAATGGGCTCTGAAGATGAACGAACTCCCCGTCTCCATCCCGCTCCCCGAGGAGATGGAGTGCAAGCTCAGGCCCAAAGAGGTCACCGTCGCGAATCTCTTGCTCCGCGACTTGTCAGACAAGGAGATCGCCGCGGCTCTCGGGCGTTCCGTGCACACGGTGAAGACCCACGTGAAACGCCTCCTCGACACGCTGGACTTGGACAGCCGCAGCGATCTCCTCTACCAGGCCGCGCGGTTCAACAAGCCTGTCTGACGAGGTCGAACGCAGCGCCGCCCTCATGGAAGATGGCCCCTTGTCAGGGAAGTTGTCGCCTCGGCGGTACGTCCACGAGGAGGAGTCCTCCACGCATGCCGCAACCCTCATCCGCGACAGCTGGCGCGAGGCAGGCTGCCCTGAGGGCCTGGTACTGCACTCGGATAACGGCGGCCCCATGAAGGGCGCCCCCGCGGCCCAGGGGAGTGCGCTGCAAGGCAATGATGGGCACGGCGAACCCCGGGGACTGTGAGGAGGGGCGCAGTAAGCGTCGCTGCGTAGGCAGTCGGCGTACACCTGGAAGTTCAGTGGCCCGACGCAGACGCTCTCCTATGCCGACAAGAGGAACGCGGTGGTGCGCCTGCCATACGTCGCCTGGTGCGGCCACCCCGAAGGCTTCTCGTCGGACAGGGTGAGCCAGGAACACTCTGAAGGATCCCCTCATCTAGCGAGTTGATCAGCATACGCTCGCTCGGCGGCTGCGTGCGAAGGCGCTGGTATCCGCGCAAAGAGGCAGCCACCATGAAACGCAAGGTGGCCATCGACGCAGAGCAG
>NZ_RAWP01000221.1:0-4337 GCF_003668935.1 Corallococcus sp. AB032C
GCCCGGAGGCCGCCCCACCGTCGGCTCCACCGAGACCCGCGAGACGCCCGCCGCCGTCCCGGACGCCGAGCCCCCCGCGGACGCCACCTCCGCGGAGCCCATCGTCTTCAAGCTCGTGCGTGAGAGCCCGCTCGACCCGAAGCCCTACCGCGGCCTCGTGGACCACTTCGACCAGCGCGGTGACCCCACCCGCGCCGCGCTCATGCGCGAGCTCGCGGACGCACTGGAAGGCCGTGACGTCCCCGCGCCCCGCGTGCAGCGCGTGCCCCTCACCAACCAGGAGCGCGCCGGCCTGCGCCACCCGGGCCTGCGCACCCCGTCCGGGGAACTGCTCGCGTGCGTGGGCATCGCGCTGTGCCGGCTGTTCCCGTCGCCCGCGCGCATCGCCAACACCACGGAGCCCCTGCGCGCCTCCTCCGGTCCGGGCGCAGCCGCCGTGCTCGACGCACTGAACGGCACCGCGCGCCTGCTGGGCGTGCCCCTGCCGGAGCTCGTCGCGGGCGACGACGACAGCGCCAACATCACCCCACTGCACACCTCCACCCCACGCCTCGTCGTGGGCCGGCAGCTCGTGCAGCAGCCCCCCACCAACGCCGAGTTGCGCTTCCACGCCGGCCGCGCGCTGTTCTCGCTGTCACCGGACCTGCTCGCCCTGCGCGCCCTGCGCAAGGACCACCTGCTGCGCGCGCTCGCGCTGCTGTCCTCCGTCCTCAAGAACCCCAAGGACGCCGGCGACGACGCCCGCGTGGTGCGCGAGTCCCTGTCCCCCAGGGCCCTGGAGCGCGCCGCCCTCCTGATGGAGCCCGGCACCCGCGACTTCGACGCGAACCTGCTCGTCGCCGCCGCGCGCGACTCCGCCAACCGCGCGGGGCTCGTCGCCTGCGGAGGCCCCGGGCCCTCGCTCACCGTGCTCCGGGCCCGCCGCCCCAACGATTCAGAGCTGGAGGAGCTGGTCCGCTTCGCCGCCTCCGAGCGCTACCTCGCCCTGCGCGACGCCGCCGAAGCGGGCCGCGGACGTTAGAGCGGCTTCGCCTGGAAGCGCCTCAGTTCACCAGCAGCCGCAGCGTGAGCGACAGCACGCGCCCGTTCAGCCCGCCCAGGTCGTGCTCGTACGCCAGGTCCAAGCCGCCGCCGCCGGGCGACAGGAAGCCCGCGCCCACCGTCACGCGCGATATCTTCTGGAAGCCGTCGTACGTGTAGCCCACGCGCAGCGGAATCGTCTGGTCGAAGACGTACTCCGCGCCGGTGTTGTACGTGAGCACCGTCGAGTCGCGCGTCTCGAAGTCCCCGCGCATGTCGAACGCCACCACCACCGCCTGCCCCACGTAGGCCGCGTGCGCGGAGAAGTAGCGCGTCAGCTCCACGTTGTCCGTGTCGATGAGGTTGTTCCCCGACACGCCCAGCGACAGCTGCTCGCTCAGCCGCACGAGGATGCCCGCGTCCATCGTGATGGAGTTGGCGAAGCGCGACTGGCCATTCAGCCGCAGGTAGTGCCCCGACAGGCCGATGAGCAGCGACTGCCCCAGGGGCAACGCCGCGCCCAGCGTGCTCAGGTTCGCGGACGTACGCCCTCCGCCACGTCCCAGCGAAAGCCAGTGGTAGTCCACGCCCAGCGCCAGCCGGCCGCTGCTGGAGTCCGCCAGGCTGAGGCCCAGGAAGCCCTCCTTGTTGCGTGGGTCGTACGCACCCGTACCCTCGATGCGGTAGGCCGGGTACAGCGCCATCGCCGCCGGATTGCCCAGGAGTGCATCCGCACCCATGCCGGTGGCCCGGTAGGCGCCGCCCATGCCCAGGGACCGGGCACTCGCGATGTTGCGCAGCTCATCGGCCCGTTCGGTCGTGGCGGCTCGGGCGAAGGAGGGGACCACGGAGAGCGTCAACGACAGGGCGGCGGCGATGGCACGGAGCGGCATGGCACCGGGGAATCTATCCGGCTTGCTGGGGTTCTGGGCCACCAATAGATTCCCCGCCCCATGTCCTCTCCTGACACGAAGGCAGCGAAGCTCATCCGCAAGTGCGTCATCCCCGCCGCCGGCCTGGGCACCCGTTTCCTCCCGGCCACCAAGGCCGTGCCGAAGGAGATGCTGCCCATCGTCGACACGCCCACCCTCCAGTACATCGTGGAGGAGGCGGTGAAGGCCGGCATGGAGGACGTCGTCGTCATCAACGGCCGCGGCAAGGGCGCCATCGAGGACCACTTCGACATCGCGTTCGAACTGGAGACCACGATGCGCGCGCGCGGGAAGACGGCGGACGCGGACCGGATGCGCGCCATCGCGAACCTGGTGCGCATCATCAGCGTGCGTCAGAAGGAGCCGCTCGGCCTGGGCCACGCGGTGCTGTGCGCCAAGAGCGTCATCGGCGACGAGCCCTTCGGCGTCCTCCTGGGCGACGACATGATCGACTCGGAGGATCCGGGCATCGGCCAGCTCGCGCGCATCTACCAGCAGCACCAGAAGGCCGTCATCGCGCTGATGGAGGTTCCGGACAGCGAGACGCACATGTACGGCATCGCCGCGGGCAAGGACCTGGGCAACGGCGTCATCCAAATCGACCACGTGGTGGAGAAGCCCAAGAAGGGCACCGCCCCGTCGAACCTGGCGGTGATTGGCCGCTACGTGCTGCCCCCGTCCATCTTTCCCATCCTGGAGAAGCAGACCACGGGCGTGGGCGGGGAAATCCAGCTCACGGACGGCCTGGCCACGCTCCAGAAGACCGAAGGTCTGCTGGGCTACAAGTTCCAGGGCCAGCGCTACGACGCCGGTGACAAGGTGGGTTACCTCAAGGCGAACATCGCCTATGCGCTCAAGCGCCCCGACCTGCGCGGAGGGCTCCTGGAGTACCTGCGCGAGGTCGTCAAGACGGAGAAGCCGTGAAGCGTCTCATCGCCGTATCCGCAGTCCTCGTGTCCCTCGCCGCCGGCGCCTACGTGCTGCCCGGCGGCTCCATCCTGCGGCGCATGGCCAACGCGCGGGAGGAGAAGCGCCTGTCTGCCTTCCGCGTGGAAGGCTCCGTCATCTTCTCCTCCACGGGCGTGGCGGAAGCGGGGGCCGCCCTCAACGTCCCCACGGACCGCCCGGAGCTCCAGGGTGACGGCGTGCTGTCCGCGAAGATTCCGGGCCGCTGCCGCTTCGACGCGAGCTCTCCGGACAGCAGCCTCAAGTCCTCCACCGTGCAGGTCTCCGGCAAGAAGCGCGTGGAGGGCAAGGAGCTGCCCGCCATCTCCGTGCTGGTGGCCCAGGTGTGCGCCATCCTCGCGCAGGACGCGGGCAGCGTGCAGGACACCAAGCTCGCCCAGGAGGCCTGGCTCCAGGGGCTGGGCATCAACACGAAGGTGACGTCGCTCGCGCGCTTCGGCGGTGAGGTGGCCTTCGTCCTGGGAGACCCCGCGGAGGGCAAGCCCCAGTTCTGGGTCTACAAGGACGCCTTCCGGCCCGCGCGTCTGCGCTACTCGGACGCGTCCGGGGCGGCCTGGGACGTGCGCTTCCTGGACTACGCCTCGCCGGCCACCGGCGACTGGATGCCCCGCACGGTGGAGGTGTGGAAGGCGGGCCAGCGCGTGGTGCGCTTCACCGCCCTCAAGGCGGACAACCGCTCGGCCGTGCCGGACACGCTCTTCAAGTAGCGGTCCGCTTCGATTCGCTTGCGATGGGCGGGACTCACGGTGAAAGTCCCGCCCGTTCCAGGACCGGGATTTCCCCGGTTCTTGGCTCGGAGGCGATTCGCATGAAGCTCCATGGCAACCCGATGAGCACGTGTACCCGCAAGGTCCTCAACGTCCTGGCGGAGAAGGGCCACGAGGTCGAGTTCATCAACATCGACCTGATGAAGCACGAGCAGAAGACGCCCGCGCACATCGCCCGCCAGCCCTTTGGCGTGGTGCCCGCGCTGGAGCTGGACGACGGCTTCGTCATGTACGAGTCGCGCGCCATCAGCCGCTTCCTGGACCGCACCCTGCCGGGCCCGTCGCTGACGCCCGCGGACCCCAAGGCCTACGCGCTGATGGAGCAGTTCATCGGCGTGGAGCAGTCCTACTTCTCCGGCCCGGCGATGAAGATCGTCATGGAGCGCTTCCGGGGCACCAACAACGAGGAGAACATCGCCAAGGGCCGCGAGGGCCTGAAGCGTCCGCTGGAGGTCCTCGACGCGGCGCTGGCGACCCGGCCGTACCTGGCGGGCAATGACTTCACGCTCGCCGAGGTCTGCTTCGCGCCGTACATGGAGTACCTCTTCGCCATGGGGGAGAAGGACACCGTGGCCCCGTACAAGAACGTGATGGCCTGGTGGGACCGCGTGTCCAACCGCCCGTCCGTGAAGAAGTCCGCCGGCCGCTAGCC
>NZ_RAWP01000222.1:0-4283 GCF_003668935.1 Corallococcus sp. AB032C
GCCCAGCAGCAGGCGGAGCCCGCCGCCGCCGCGAAGAAGGTGGAAGTCCCCGCGGACTCCCCCTCCTTCGGCCCGGCCACCGCGAAGGTGACCATCGTCGAGTGGTCGGACTTCGAGTGCCCGTTCTGCAGCCGCGCCGTGCCGACCCTGAACAAGATCAAGGAGACCTACGGCAAGGACGTGCGCGTGGTGTTCCGCCACCAGCCGCTGCCCATGCACTCGCACGCGAAGATCGCCGCGCAGGCCTCCATGGCCGCCCACGAGCAGGGCAAGTTCTGGGAGATGCACGACAAGCTCTTCGCCAACCAGCGCGCCCTGGAGCGCGGTGACCTGGAGAAGTACGCCCAGGAGCTGGGCCTGGACATGAACAAGTTCAAGGCCGCCCTGGAGTCGAGCAAGATCTCCACGAAGGTGGACGCGGACTCCTCCGCGGGCACGGCGGTGGGCGCCAACGGCACCCCGGCCTTCTTCATCAACGGCCGCTTCCTCTCCGGCGCGCAGCCCTTCGAGGCCTTCAAGCCCCTCATCGACCAGGAGATCGCCAAGGCCGACAAGGCGCTCGCCGCTGGCACCAAGGCGGAGGACCTCTACGCCAAGCTGAACCAGGACAACGTGAACGCCGCTCCGGCCGCCCCCGCGGCGCCCGCCGAGCCGGAAGTGCAGAAGGTGGAGGTGGGCAACGCCCCGGTGCGTGGCCCGAAGAACGCGCCCGTCACCATCGTCGCCTGGTCCGACTTCGAGTGCCCCTTCTGCAGCCGCGCCGTGCCGACCATCGAGCAGGTGGAGAAGGCCTACAAGGGCAAGGTCAAGTTCGCCTTCAAGCACCAGCCCCTGCCCTTCCACCAGAACGCGAAGCTCGCCGCCGTGGCCTCCATGGCCGCGAACGAGCAGGGCAAGTTCTGGGAGATGCACGACAAGCTCTTCGCCAACCAGCGCGCGCTGGACCGCGCCAGCCTGGAGAAGTACGCCCAGGAGATCGGCCTGAACGTGAACAAGTTCAAGACGGACCTGGAGTCGGGCAAGTTCGACAAGCAGATTGAAGCGGACATGGCGGACGGCTCCGCCAAGGGCGCCAACGGCACCCCGACGTTCTTCATCAACGGCCGCACGCTGGTGGGTGCGCAGCCCTTCGAGGCCTTCAAGAAGGTCATCGACGAGGAGCTGAAGAAGGCCGGCGTGGCGATGGCGGCGGAAGCGAAGTAGCCCTCCCCCGCTGTTGAAGCACAAAGGCCGTCGGCTCCCTTGAGCGGGAACCGGCGGCCTTCGTGTTTCCAGCGAGTCCCCGGTGCGGCGTCAGGAGACGGCGATGGCGTCGATCTCCACCTGGGAGCCGCGCGGCAGCGCGGACACCTGCACGGTGGCGCGGGCCGGCGGGGAGCCGGTGAAGGCGCGGCCGTACACCTCGTTCACCTTGGCGAAGTCGCCCAGGTTGGTGAGGAAGATGGTGCAGCGCACGACGTGGCTGAAGTCCAGGCCGCTGGCGGCGAGCACGGCCTGCAGGTTCTTCATCACCTGCTCGGCCTGCGCGACGACGTCACCGGGGACCAACTCCATCGTCTTCGGATCCAGGGGAATCTGGCCGGACAGGAACGTCATCTTCCCGGCGTCCACCTGCACGGCCTGGGAGTAGGGGCCAATCGCCTTGGGGGCGTCGTCGGAGTGGATTGCCTTGCGCGCCATGCAGCACACCTCGCGTTGCGGCGGCCCCCAAGGAGGATGGGGGCCGCGGGTCCGCCGCGGGCTGTAGCACAGGACAGGGCTAGATTCGCTCGACCGAGTAGACGCCCGTCAACCGCTCGATGGAGCGCATCAGGTCCGTCAGCTGCTTGAGGTCGGAGATGGTGACCTCGAAGGTGTTCACCGCCCGGTCGTCGCCGGTGGCCCGGCAGTTCGCCTGGGAGATGTTGACGCTCTTCTTGGAGAACGTGTTGGTGATGTCCGCCAGCAGGCCCGGCCGGTCCGCCGTCAACACGCGCAGCGTGACGGGCCGCTTGAAGTCGCCCTTCACGTCCCAGGACACGTCCACGCGCCGCTCGGGGTCCGTGGCCAGGGCCTTCTCACACCCCACCGTGTGCACCGTCACACCCCGCCCCCGGGTGATGAACCCCGCGATGGGGTCCCCGGGAACGGGGTTGCAACAGCGCCCGAAGCGCACCAGCACGTCGTCCACGCCGCCAATCTGGACGCCGCTGCGGCTGTTGCGTCCGACCAGCCGCTTGGCCAGGTCCGTCATGCGCGACAGGCCCGGCAGCATGGACGCGTTCGCCCCCGGACCGTTGCCGTCCGTGGGACGCGGAGGCGGCTCCGCCTGCGCCAGCTTCTCCTGCGGCACCAGGCGCATCACCAGCTGCTGCGGCGTCACCTTGCCGTAGCCGATGGCGACCAGCATGTCGTCCTCGACGCGGAAACCCAGCTCCTCGGCGACCTTCTTCACCTCGCCGGAGCGCACCAGCTTGTTGAAGTTGAGCTGGAAGCGCTTGAACTCGCGCTCCACCAGCTCACGGCCCAGCTGCAGGCTCTTGTCGCGCTGCTGCTGCTTGATGAAGCCGCGGATGCGCTGCTGCGCGCGGCTCGTCTTGACGAAGGTGAGCCAGTCCTTGGACGGGTGCGCCTGCGGGCTGGTGAGCACCTCCACCGTGTCGCCGTTCTTCAGCTTGTAGCGCAGGGGAACAATCTTGCCGTTCACCTTGGCGCCCACGCACCGGCCGCCCACGTCCGAGTGGATGGCGTACGCGAAGTCCACCGGCGTCGCGCCGCGCGGCAGGCTGCGCACGTCGCCCTTGGGCGTGAAGACGAAGACCTCGTCGGTGAAGAGGTCGACCTTCACCGTCTCCAGGAACTCCTTGGGGTCCTTGAGGTCCTGCTGCCACTCCATCAGCTGGCGCAGCCAGGCGAACTTCTCGTCGTCCTTGGAGATGGGCGCGCGGCCTTCCTTGTAGGCCCAGTGCGCGGCGATGCCCTCTTCGGCGATCTTGTGCATCTCCGAGGTGCGGATCTGCACCTCCACGCGCTCGCTCAACGGACCAATCACCGTGGTGTGCAGGGACTGGTACATGTTGGGCTTCGGGATGGCGATGAAGTCCTTGAAGCGCCCCGGCACCGGCTTCCACATCTGGTGCACCATGCCCAGCGCCTCGTAGCAGGCGGGCACCGACGGCGCGATGATGCGGAACGCGATGATGTCGTGGATCTGATCGAAGTCGATGCCCTGCGACTTGATCTTCTTCCAGATGCTGTAGACGTGCTTGAAGCGCCCGCTGACGTCGCCCTTGAGGCCGCGCTCCTGGAGCTTGGCGCGCATCAGGTCGCAGGTGTCCTCGATGTACGCCTCGCGCTCCTTCTTGCGCTTGTTGAGCTGCTCCTCCAGCGCGAAGAACTCCTGCGGCTTCACGTAGCGGAAGGACAGGTCCTCCAGCTCCATCTTGATCCAGGAGATGCCCAGGCGGTTGGCCAGGGGCGCGTAGATGTCCAGCGTCTCCTGTCCGATGCGGGCCTGCTTCTCCTCGGACATGTGATCCAGCGTCCGCATGTTGTGCGTGCGGTCCGCCAGCTTCACGAGGATGACGCGGATGTCCTGCGCCATCGCGATGATCATCTTGCGGAAGTTCTCCGCCTGCTTCTCCTCCTGGGAGAGCGTCGCGGACGCGGAGAACTTGGACAGCTTCGTCACGCCGTCCACCAGCTGGGCGACCTCCGGACCGAACAGCTCCGTGAGCTCCTCCGCGGTGGCGAGCGTGTCTTCGATGGTGTCGTGGAGCAGGCCGGTGACGATGGACGCCTCGTCCAGCTTCAGCTCCGCGAGGATGCCCGCCACCTCCAGCGGGTGGATGAGGTAGGGCTCTCCCGACTTGCGGAGTTGCCCTTGATGGACCTTGGCCGAGTAGACGTACGCCTTCTTGATGATGTCCAGGTCGGGGTCCGGGTGGTACGACGCAACCCGCTGCAGGATGTCGTTCAGGCGAATCATCGAGGCGGTCACAATCGTAACTGCCTCAAACAGCAGGGGCAACGTTACCCTGGAACATCGCGTGCCCCGCCGGGTCCTGGAGGCCCGGGCGCCCTGGACATTGGTCCGAGGCTTTCGTTGACCCGGCGTTTCACGCCCCCCTAGATTGGCCCTCTGCCCATGTCTCAGCTTCTGCTGTCCGCGCTCCCGGTGGTCTGCCCGAATTGTGACGGCTTCAACCCGGCACGCTCGGCCACCTGCGCACTGTGCGGCCAGGCGATGGAAGAGGCCGCTCCGGCCCCCCGTCCGGCGGCCACGACCCCGCCCCGGCCCGTGA
>NZ_RAWP01000223.1:0-3884 GCF_003668935.1 Corallococcus sp. AB032C
GCACCGCCGACCCGCCCGAGTCACCCCTCCAGCCCAGTCCCTGAACAGCTCACTCCTCGCGGCGCTCGCCGAGCACGGTCGGGGCCTGTCTTCAAGCGTCCCGGCACGTCACTGGCCGGACGGTTACCCCGCGCCAACGCGAACTCCCGCTGCGTCTGCCCGCTCGCCTCGAACGCTTCCGCGACGCGCGCCCACTCCGGCTTCTCCACCTGCTTCGACATGCCCGGAAGCGTCCGCCGCGAACCGCTCCCCCGGCAATCCCTCACGGCACGTCATTGGCCGGACGGTTACTGCACGCCAACGTCACCCGCAACCATCGCTGCAAGAAGATGGAGGCGCTCATGACCGAGGTGGACGCCTACCTCGACGCGCGGAACACTCAGAAGTCCGCCAGTCCCTTGCTGCGCGCCGCCTCTGCTCGACGCGCAACTTGAGACCGTTCGAGACTCACGATCGGTCGTTCAGGCTGCGGGCAGCGCGTTCCAGGGCTGCGCTACTTGCTCCGCACGCTCAGCATCTGTGACCGCCGCAGCAAGGGCTCGGAAACCAAACCCGATCACCAAGTCCCTTCATCTCTTCAAGAGAGGGGCGCAGGGCTCCCTGGGCCGGAGGACGCCGAAGAACGAATAGGCTCCTGGATCCTACAGGTAAGCGGTATACTCCCTGCCAACTATGACCACTCCCAACAAGTTCCTGATAGAGGGCATCGATCGTCTTGGCAAGAATGAGCTGCTCGATGGCATTCAGCATCGCTGTGGCTACCACCTAACAATTCACTATCAGAAGCCAATTAAGCTGACCTACTATTCCAACAAGGACTCCGAGACGTCCGAGCGTCAATACCAAGAAGCCAGCTTTCGCACGATGTTTCAATTGCTGCGGGGCGAACAAGAGACGAGAATCATCTTCAACCGCGCGCACATTGGCGAATGTGTCTACGCACCAGTATATCGAAAATACTCGGGCGACTACGTATTTGAAATTGAGCGTGAATTCAAGGCCGATGAGTTGCCGCGCACCAGGTTGATTTTGTTGACAGAGGACTTCAGCGTCAGTCGGCACTTCATCGATGATGGCAAGAGTCTTGGTGGCCCAACAGACATTAAGCGTCGAGGCAAGGAACAGGATCTATTCCTTGCTGCATTTGACCGGTCAATCATAAAAGACAAAAAAATCATCTGCGTCACCAATCGCTCGACGGGGGCATTCATGCCCAGGGACTGGATTCTTACTGAAGCACTGGCAACATAAGCCGCTCAGACTGTCCTTCCCTTTCAGACAGAGTGGGCACGACTTCAGCGCGGGCGTCAAACTGGTTTCCTGGGCAATTATTAATAGCCCAGAACCTTGAAGTATCGCTAGGCGGTCCTTTGGCAGAGTCCTTGCTGAGTGAGGATGGCCAAGTCAAAAAATTAAGCAACCAACCAGAGCCAGGGGAGAAGTTAACAGCCCTGCATTGCAAGCAGTTCTCATTTTCGCGCTGCGGTCCCATTGTCTCCTTGGTGTGATTATCTTTATTTGACGAGAGCGAGTCGCACAAAGTGGATCTTGCCTTCGCCACGAAGTTGCTCCGTGAACTATGTGAAAATGAGCGAATGGCTCAACGCAAGTTAGGGGTAAAGGTGGCCGAAAAGTTAAAACACCGTCTTGCAGACTTGAGTGCCGCAGCATCTGTTGATGAGATTATTGCTGGCCGACCGCGGAAACTCGATAACGATCGCATTGCACTTGAGCTCTGCGACGGGATTCAGCTTGTTTTTTGCGCAGGCCACCACGCGACTGCAACTTCGAGAACGGGAACGGTGAACTGGGGAAAAGTAGAGCGCATCAAGGTTCTGAGCATAGGCATTTAAAATAATGTTCTTTTGATAGCCATAGCCCCCACCGACGCCATGACCACATTTAATCCAGACTGGGCCTCCCCTCCAGGCGACACGATTTTGGATATTCTTAAGGAGCGGCTTTTGTCGCATGGCGATTTTTCCAAGCGATTGGGGTGCACTCTTGAGCATGCGGAGGATCTAATTCATGGGCGCCTCGCCATTAATGAGGAGTTGGCAGGGCGAATATCCAGCGTTCTGGGGGCATCCGCGAAGTTCTGGATGCGACGCGAAGCCCAGTATCGTGATGCAATCCGCCGCAATGCGGGCCAGACTCACCTCAAAGAATTGACTGAGTGGCTGGGTGAGTTGCCCGTGAAGGACATGACCGAGCGGGGATGGATTGAAGGTGGCAAATCCGCATCAGAACTCATTGACGCATGCATGCGTTTCTTCAATGTGCGCGATATAGCGACGTGGCGGACAACTTATCGTGGCGTGCTTGAGCAGGCGGCATTTAGAACCTCACCCAAATTCGCTGAACAACCAGGTGCGGTGGCTGCGTGGTTGCGCCAAGGAGAGATTGAAAGCGCGTCAATTGATTGCAAGCCATGGAATGCAAGACTGTTTTCGGAGTCACTGCATGAACTCCGCAAGCTGACTCGTACGCGAAAACCAGAATTATTCATTCCCGAACTGGTGAGAACCTGCTCTGAGAGTGGCGTGGCCGTTGCGATTGTCAGGTCGCCGACAGGATGTCGTGCGAGTGGTGCTACTCGGTTTCTTTCACCGAGTAGAGCGCTCTTGCTTTTAAGCTTCCGCTATCTTTCGGATGATCATTTCTGGTTTACGTTCTTCCATGAGGCTGGCCACCTTCTATTGCACAGCAAAGATGCGATTTTTTTGGAAGGGGAAGGTGTATCCAGCCTTCAGGAACAAGAGGCGAATGACTTTTCAGCGCGAACCCTAATCCCAGGCAACTTCCGTGCTGAGCTTGAGACCTTGCCAATTGAGAAGCACGCGGTGCGTGATTATGCAAAGAGGGTCGGGGTCTCGCCGGGCATCATTATTGGGCAGCTTCAACATCTTGGACGAGCCAGGCGTAATCAACTCAACAATCTTAAGACTTACTTTTCATGGGAGGAATGACGAGTGACTGCTGCGGCATCTCGCCAAGGTGGGCTAGCGATTGGACGCCTAGTTTAATGGAAGGACTGAAGCCCGACACTGGCGAAACAGCTCGGCAAATGACACGCCGGGAGAAATTGCTAGAGCGGCGGTGCGCGGCAGACGCTTCTGGGGGCGAAGCAAGTGGAGAAGCCAGAGTGGGCATGCGTCGAGGAAGCCACCGAGGCCGGCGGGCAGACGCTGCGGGAGTTCGCGTTGGCGCGAGGCGTGCGGCCGAGCAGCAACCGTCCGGTCAGTGACGTGGCGTGAGCGGTTGCAGACGGACGAGGACCGTGGTCGGCGAGCGCCGCGAGGATTTAGAGGCTGGGCTGGAGGAGTGAATCGGGCGGGTCGGCAATACGCCGCCGCTTCCACTCGTGGGCAGCAGCTCATCGATGCGTGAGTTGGGATGTAACCGTCCGGCCAACGACGTGCTGCAGGCCATTGCCGGTGTAGCGGCGCGCGGCGGACGCTTCCGGGCATGTCGAAGCAGGTGGAGAAGCCGGAGTGGGCGCGGATTGCAGAAGCGTTCGAGGCCAGCGGGCAGACGCAGCGGGAGTTCGCGTTGGCGCGGGGCGTGCGGCTGAGCACGTTGCAGTCGTGGGTGTACCGCAGGCGGCGGGCTGGGGAGGCGCGAGCCGAGCCGGTGCGACTGTTGCCGGTGCAGGTGGCGACGGCCCCCGCGGCGTCCGAGTCCGTGCTGGAGGTGGTGGCAAACGGTAACCGTCCGGCCAGTGACGTGCCGGGACGCTTGAAGACAGGCCCCGACTGTGCTCGGCGAGCGCCGCGAGGAGTGAGCTGTTCAGGGACTGGGCTGGAGGGGTGACTCGGGCGGGTCGGCGGTGCGTCGCAGTCTCCACTCGTGGGGCAGCAGCTCCCCGATGCGCGAGTGCGGGT
>NZ_RAWP01000224.1:0-3517 GCF_003668935.1 Corallococcus sp. AB032C
CGTCAGCGGCTGGCGGAGTCGCACGAGGTGCAGGCGCACGCGGTGGTGCTCATCGAGCCGGGCAGCCTGCCCAAGACGTCCAGCGGCAAGGTGCAGCGTCACGCGTGCCGAGCGGCCTTCCTCGCGGGGACATTGCAGGAGGTGACGGCGTGGCGGGCGGAGCCGCCAGGTGGCGCGCGTTCGTCGTCCGAGGCTCCTCTCCCCGCTTCATCCGAATCCGTCCCAGGCTCCAGCGGGGCTCGGTCCATTACCGCGCCGGACTTCAGCGCATCCGAGTCGTCGCCTTCGTCCCGGCAGTCATCGAGTCATGACGGCGGAACCATCAGCCCGGCCGCTCCTGGCGCGGGTTTGGGAGCACACGAACCGGCGCCCGTCTCAGAGGGCCTGCCCACGAATGCGGACGAGGCAGCGCTGGTTGCATGGCTGCACGACGTCGTGGCCCGGCACATGCGCATGCGCCGTGAGGACATCGACGTCGATGCTCCGGTGACTCGTTACGGGCTGGACTCGTTGGGCGCGGTGGAACTGGCGCACGAAATGGGTATCGGCACGACGCGCGTGACGGTGCCCATGGAGTGGTTGCTCCAGGGACCGAGCATCACGTCCCTTGCACGGCAGCTGATCGCGGCCCGCACGGCGGCGTCCGCCCCTGCATCGAGCACGCTGCGTCGCCGGGATGTGACTGGCGACCGGGCGGCGTCCTTCGCACAGGCGCGGCTGTGGTTCCTGGACCGGTACGCACCGGGCGACGTGACCTACAACCTTCCCGCCGCCGTGCGACTGGAAGGCGAACTGGACGTGGCCACGCTGGAGAACAGCCTCCTGGTGCTCGCCGCGCGCCATGACGCGCTGAGGACTTCCTTCCGGGAACAGGACGGAAGGCCGCTGCAGGTCATCGCGAGCTTCGCATCCCTGCCGCTGGCCCGCGTATCACTGGAGTCCCTGCCCGCGGACACCCGCGAGGCCGAAGCCTCCCGTCTGGCCCATGAAGAGGCCCGCCGCCCGTTCGTCCTGACGCAGGGACCGCTCGTGCGCGCCACGCTTTTGACGCTGGACGAGCGCACGCACGTGCTGGTGCTCGTCATGCACCACGCCGTGTCGGACGGCACGTCCATGGCCGTGCTGGTGCGCGAATTGTCCGCCCTCTACGCGGCGCTGCTCGAAGGCGGTCCGTCGCCGCTGCGCGCGCTGAAGGCGGCTTACTCTGACTACGCGGAGTGGCAGCGGGAGTCGCTGGACGGAGCCACGCTGGCTTCTCACCTGGACTACTGGCGGCAGCAGCTCTCAGGCGCGCCCCGCTTGCTGGAGCTTGCGACAGACCGGCCGCGTCCCGCCGAGCGTGGAACACAGGGCGCCCGGGTGCCGGTGGTGCTCGACTCACGGCTCGCCGAAGCGGTGCGCACGCTGGCCATCAGTGAGGGCGTCACCCCCTTCATGGTCCTGCTCGCGGCCTTCCAGGCGGTGCTCGCGCGCCGCTCGGGGCAGGACGACGTCAGCGTGGGCACGGCCATCGCGGGCCGTGAGCGCGCGGAGTTGCAGGGCCTGGTGGGCTTCTTCGTCAACACGCTGGTGATGCGCACGCGGCTGTCCGGCGCGCCCACCTTCCGTGAGCTGCTGGCCCGGGTGCGCGCGACGGCGATGGGTGCGTACGCGCACCAGGACGTGCCCTTCGAGAAGCTGGTGGAAGCGCTCCAGCCCACGCGCGAGCGCGGGCACACGCCCCTCTTCCAGGTGATGTTCATCCACCAGGGCGCGCAGGTGGGCGCCCCCGTGCTGCCGGGCCTCCAGTCGCGCTTGCTGGACGTGCATTCGGGCACGGCGATGTTCGACCTGACGCTCTCGCTCTCCGAATCCGCGAGGGGCTTCGAGGGCTGGCTGGAGTACGCCACCGATCTCTTCGACGCGGACACCGTGGCCCGCATCGCTGGCCACCTGCGTGTGTTGCTGGAGGCCGCCGTCGCGGACCCTTCGCGCCAGGTGGATGCGCTGCCGTGGCTCAGCGCCGATGAGTCGGAGCACCTGCTCGCGCTGTCGCGTGGACCCGACATCGAGTTCCCCTCGGATGCCACCCTCTCCTCGCGCTTCGCGGCGCAGGTGGCTCGCACGCCGGATGCCGTGGCGCTCGTCGCAGGGGATGGCCGGCTGACGTACCGGGAGCTGCGTGCTCGGGCCCGGGCCGTGGCGCACACGCTGAGGCAGCGTGGCGTGGGGCCGGAGTCGGTGGTGGGCTTGTGCGTGGACCGCTCGGTGGAGCTGGCGGTGGGGATGCTCGGCATCCTGGAGGCGGGGGCGGCCTACCTGCCGTTGGATCCGGCGTACCCGGCGCAGCGGCTCGCGGCGATGTGGGAGGACTCGGGGGCGAAGGTCCTCGTGGGGCCTCGTCGCCTGGAGGATGTCATCGCGGTGCCGGCCGAGCGCCGGCTCTTCCTCGATGACGTGGCCCCTTCGGTGGGAGCGGACTTCGTGCGGTCTGCGGGTGACGCGCGGACGCTCGCGTACGTGCTCTACACGTCGGGTTCGACGGGGCGGCCCAAGGGCGTGGGCGTGCCGCACCGGACGGTGATGAACTTCTTCCGCGCGATGGATGCGCACGTCTCGCCGTGCCCGGGCACGTGGCTGGCGATGACGAGCATCTCCTTCGACATCTCCGTGCTGGAGCTGCTCTGGGCGTGGACGCGCGGCTTCCAGGTGGTGCTCGCGCCCACGGGCCTGGAGCCCGCGGCGTTCGCGGACCTGCTGGAGCGCCACGCCGTCACCCACTTCCAGTGCACGCCGTCGTACGCGCGGGCGCTCGTGGAGGAGCCCCGGGCGCTGCATGCGCTGGGCGGACTGCGCCAGATGCTCGTGGGCGGCGAAGCGCTTCCGGGGAGCCTTGCCTCGAAGCTGCGCGTGCATGTCCCTGCCCTGCTCAACATGTACGGTCCCACCGAGACGACGGTGTGGTCGTCCATGCATCGCGTGGAGACGGACACGGCCGGCACGATGTCGCTGGGGCGGCCGCTCGCGAACACCGGGCTGCACGTCCTGGATGCCCTGCTGAGGCCGGTGCCGGTCGGTGTCCCCGGTGAGCTGTTCATCGGGGGGGAAGGCGTGGTGCGCGGCTACCTGGGCCGGCCAGACCTGACGGCCGAGCGCTTCGTGCCGGACGCGCTTCGCGAAGCGCCGGGCACGCGGATGTACCGCACGGGCGACCGGGTGCGCTGGCTCGCGGACGGGACGTTGGAGTTCCTGGGCCGCATCGACCACCAGGTGAAGCTGCGCGGCTTCCGAATCGAACCGGGCGAAATCGAAGCCGCGCTCCGCACGCACCCCGAGGTCCGCGAGGCCGTGGTCGACGTGCGCGAACAGCGACTCGTGGCCTACGTCGTCCCTGTCTTCGGGGATGCCGGCGTTCTGCGTGAGCACCTGCGCTCCCGTCTCCCTGCGTACATGGTGCCCTCGGCCTTCGTCGGCCTGGACGCCCTGCCCCTCACACCCAACGGCAAGGTGGACCGCGGCGCCCTGCCCGCCCCCGCGG
>NZ_RAWP01000225.1:0-3370 GCF_003668935.1 Corallococcus sp. AB032C
GTTCTCCATGGCGCGGCGAAGGAGGCGCTGGCGCCGGAGCCCCCCAAGCCCGACGAGGGCCGGCTCGCGCAGCAGATTGAGCAGCGCTACGCCGACATCCAGACGAAGAAGGACCACTACGTCACGCTGGGCGTCCCGCAGGATGCCTCCCGAGACCAGGTGAAGGCCGCCTTCCTGAGCCTCGCCAAGCTCTACCACCCGGACCGGCTGCCCCCGTCGCTGCCCCACCTGGCGCCGAAGATCACCGCCGTCTTCGAGTCCATCCGCGAGGCCTACGAAGTCCTCCACGACGACACCCGCCGCAAGAACTACCAGCTGGCCCAGCAGGGCGCGCAGGCCGCTCCCAAGCCTCCGGTGGCCCCCAGCGCCCGCCCCGGCAGCCCCGGCTCGGCCCGCGCGGACACCAACGCGGACGACCTCTTCCGCATGGGCGAGGTGTTCTTCCGCAAGCGCGACTTCTTCGCCGCCAGCGAGCACTACGAGCGCGCCTACGCCCTGGACCCCAAGCCCCTGTACCTCGCGGCGCGCGCCTGGTCCGTCTACATGGACCCCAGCCGCAAGGCCGACATGCCCCGCGCGAAACAGTGGATGGCGGATGCGGTGCGCACCGACCCGAACTGTGATCGCGCCCACTACCAGCTGGGCGTCATCGCCCGCGTGGAAGGGGACATGGACCGCGCGGAGAAGCACTTCCGCGAAGCCGTCCGTGCGAACCCCAAGCACCTGGAGGCGAACCAGGAGCTGCGGCTCATCGACATGCGCAAGAAGAACCCCCCCAAGAAGGGTCTCTTCCGCTGACCTGCTTGTCCCCTGGGGAGGGAGCCGGCCGGTTTTCCGGACAGTCCCGCCCATTGACACACCTGGAAACCGGACCCGATGCTTGCCCCTACGGGACGCCCCCGTCGGATCCGCCGTCCCGCCCGTCTTGAAAGGCATGCCACGTGGCCAAGCAGCACCTGCTCCTCGTCGATGGTGACGCGAAGAGTCTGCGCGTGATGGAGGTCAGCCTGAAGAAGGCCGGCTTCTCCGTCACGACTGCGATCCACGGCAAGGATGCGCTGGAGAAGGTCCAGATCAGCCCGCCGGACCTCGTGCTCGCGGACACCAAGATGCCGGAGATGGACGGCTTCGAGCTCTGCAAGACGCTCAAGTCCGACGAGCGCTTCAAGTTCATCCCCTTCGTCTTCCTGACGAACCAGAAGTCGGTCGAGTTCAAGGTGCGCGGCCTGGAACTCGGGGGCGACGACTACCTGACGAAGCCCATCTACATCAAAGAGATCGTCACCCGCGTGAAGATGATCCTTCAGAAGGCCGAGAAGGAACGCATCGAGAAGCGCGAGACGACCAAGGGTGGCTTCGCGGGAAGCCTCGCCGACATGGGCGTCGTGGACCTGGTCCAGACCTTCGAAATCGGCCGCAAGACGGGCGTCATCTCCATCCAGGGCGAGCGCACCGGCGTCGTCTACTTCAAGGAAGGCCGCGTCATCGACGCGGAGCTGGGCCGGCTCAAGGGCGAGAACGCCTTCTACCGCCTGCTCAACACGTTCGAAGGCCAGTTCGACGTGCAGTTCACCACGTTGGACCGCACGGAGCGCATCGAGGTCTCCACGCAGGGCCTCCTCATGGAGGGCATGCGCCGGCTGGACGAGTGGGGCCGGATGCTCGAGCAGCTCCCTCCGCTGGAGACGGTCTTCGAAATCGACTACCACCAGCTGGCGGACCGCCTGTCGGAGATCCCCGACGAGGTGAACGGCCTCTTGCGCCTGTTCGACGGCAAGCGCGCGCTGTCGCGCGTGGTGGAGGACTCGGACTTCGAGGACCTGGCCGCGCTGGGCATCATCAGCAAGCTGTACTTCGAAGGGCTGATCCGCGAGCTGGGCAACGCGCCGCTGGAGCCCGTGCAGAGCAGCAAGCCGGGCATCGAGCAGTGGCTGAACGCCGCGCCGCCCATCCCCGTGGACGTCGCGCCCGCGCCGGAGGCCGCGCCCCAGGAAGCACCGGCCCCCGTGGAAGCGGCGCCCGTGGCGGAAGTCCCGGCCACCGAGCCGGAGCCCGAAGCCGCGCCCGCGCATCCCGAGCCCATGGAGGAGGTTACGCCCGTGGCGGAGATGGCGCACGCGCCGGTCTCTCCGCTGCCCGCGCAGGTGGTCATCTTCCCGCCGCGCGTTCGTCCCGGCGAGGACGGTCCGCCTCCGTTTGGACAGGAGGGCGCGGAGCCCGTGGTTCCGCCGCTGTCGCAGGAGGGCTCCGCGTTCCTCGTGGAGCCGCCGCCGGCGCACCGTGCGGTGGATCACGCGCGGCGCAGCCTGCTGCTCGACTGGAGCCGGGTGGACACGGAGGGCCTGAGCGCCTCCAGCACCTGGGGCCCTGGTTCGCCCTGGTCGTCCGCGGCCCGCGCTCCGGCGGCGTCCAGCCCGTTCTCCGCCCAGCCCGCGCAGGCGCCGGTGGAGCCGCAGTCCTCGCGTCCGCCCATCTTCGGTGGCGCGGCCATCGCGCCCAGCCCGCTGGCGCACGTGCCTCCGCCCACGCCGGCCCCTCCGTCGTCCGAGGTGACGCTGGTCAGCGGCGTGGAGCCCTTCCAGGAAGAAGTGCCGGTGGATGAGTCCGCGCCGCCGCAGCTCGCGCTGCCGCCGTATCCGGGCCACGGCATCACGCCGCCGCAGGTGGCCCCCGTGGCGCTCAACGTCGAGTTCCCCGAGACGACGCCCTTCGACACACAGCCGGCCTCCATGGAGCCGGTGGAGACCGCCGCGCAGGACGTGCCCGCGTCCGAGGCGTACTTCACGGAGCCCGAGCCCGCCACGCCCGTGCAGCCGTCCGGAGCGAGCGCCACGGAGGCCTCCGCTCCCAGCGCGAACGCCCCGGCCGCCGCGACGCACACCGCGGCCCCTGTCGCGCACCCCCCGGCCGCGACGACCCCGGCCAGCCCCGCGTCCACGAGCAGCGCGGCCTCCACGAAGCCCGCCGCCTCCAAGCCCACGCACGACGAGGACGACGCGGCGCTGATCGCCGCGATGAAGCCCAAGCGCACGGGCCTCTACATCGCGGGCGGCCTGCTCCTCGTCGCGGCCGTGGCCGCGGTGGTGCTCTCCAAGGGCTCGGGCAGCGCCGAAACGCCCAAGCCTGACGCGCCCAAGGTGACGCAGCCCGTGGACGCGCCCAAGCCTCCTGAGACGACGCCTCCGCCGGTCGTCACGCCGCCGCCCACGAAGACCGTGGACGCGCAGACCGACGCGGGCACGCCCCCGGCGAAGACCGTCACCGTTCCGGAGGACGCGGGCACGCCGGTGAAGATGGCCACCCCCGAGCCCGCCGCCGTTCCCGACGCGGGCGCCGTCGCGGTCACCCCGCCGCCCACGCCCCCGGAGAC
>NZ_RAWP01000226.1:0-3365 GCF_003668935.1 Corallococcus sp. AB032C
GGTGTTGCCGCGCACCTTTGTTGATGGTCGGGTGAGCCGGCTGGTTGATGGCCATCGCTGGAGGCGCGCGTCAGCGCGCCGCGCAGCTTGATGGACATCAGGGGCGAGCGCGCGCAGCGCGCAAGCCCTTGATGCTCTTGCGTGCTACGGCTCCTCGGTTCCGACGGTGTCGAGCACGCGGGCCAGCGCGTCGCGCTCCACCAGCTTCTTCTTGCGGCGTGCGGCCTCGCGCAGCGCCGCCGTGGCGAGCCGGTCCACATCGCGGAGTGCTCCGCTGGCCGCCTCGTGCAGCATGGCGAGTGCGTCCGAGGCGAAGAGTTCTCGCTCACACCCGGCGCGAGCCAGCCGTACCCGGAGGTACTCCGCGGTGTCCTCAGGGGTGAGAGGCTCGACGTGCAGCCGGGTGTGCAAGCGCGAGTAGAGGCTGCGGTTGTGCCGGCGGGCCAGTCGAGACTCCAGCTCCGGCAGCCCGACGAGGATGAGCGACAGCAGCGCGCGCGAGTCCCACTGGTAGTTGAGGAGGATGTGCAGGTGGTCCAGCACGTCCTGGTGCAGCAGATGAGCCTCGTCCAGCAGGAAGACAGGGTGCAGCTTCTCCCCGCCCAGTTGCTCGACGTGAGTGGTTACCGAGTAGAAGACGGCGGCCGCGGTGGCGGAGGGCTTGAGCCCAAGCGCCAGGCACAGCTGGCGGTAGAAGTCGCGGCGGCCCAGGGTGGCGTTGTGGCAGTAGGTGAGGCGGAAGCCCTGGGCGGGCAGCCGGTGGCGCAGCGCGCGCAGCACGCAGGTTTTGCCCACGCCCGGCTCGCCGGTGAGCACGACGCTGGCGCGGTTTCGCAGGGCCTCGCCCAACTCCTCCACGAGAGCGGCCTTGGAGGTGGGCAGCCACAAGTCCGAGTCGGCCACTTCCTTGGAGAAGGGCGCGCAGGTGAGCGCGAAGTGGCTGACATACGCGGGCGTCATTCGTCACCTCCGTCCCACGACGCGTGCGCGGGGCGCCGGCCGACGGCCTTGTCCAGCAGCGCCCCAGCGGGCTCGAAGGCCGGGTGGCGCGGAGCGGTCTCCTCCAGGTGGGGTTTTCGGTACGGCCGCTCGCGCCGGGAGTTTCCGACGGCGTCCACCGGGTGCAGGGGCAGACGCTGGCCGTCCACCTCCACCCAGGGCGCGGCGCTGACGTCGGCCAGGGTGCGGCAGATGAAGACGAGGCGGCCAGCCAGGTGGCCCGCGTCCAACTCGTAGTCCACTCCGTCCAGGGCCACGGTGGTGTCGCGGCGCACGCGGCGGCGGATGCGGACGGTGAGCGCGTCAGCCAGCGCCTTCTCGTCCAGGCCATCCGGGGCGCTCGGGTGGGCGCGGAAGACAGACGCAGGGGAGCGGCCGACGAGGCTCGCGTGCGCGGCCTGGTGGTAGTGCGCGTCCAGGAAGGCCCACAGCCGCACGTTGACGTCATGCAGGCTGGCCACCGGCCCCAGGAAGTCCAGGCAGCCCTCGCGCAGCGTGCGCCAGAAGCGCTCCATCTTCCCTCGGGCGGGCGCGTCGTAGGGTTTGGCGTGCAGCAGGGAAATGCCCAGGCGAGCGCAGGCGGTGGCCAGGGTGTCGCCGCGGTAGGTGGCGCCATTGTCCAGGTAGAGGGCGTCCGGCTTGCCGTGCCGTCGCAGCGCGCGCACGAAGAGGCCCAGCATGTCCACCTCCCTCTCGGAGTGGTGGGCCTCCAGGGCCACCACGTAGCGGCTGGCGTCGTCCAAGAGGGCGTGCACGCGCAGCGGCCGGGCCTTGCCGCCCACCTCGAGGGCGGAGCCGTGGCAGACGTCCCCGTGCCACAGGGCCATGGGCCTCTCGGCCTGCCAGCGCAGACGGGTGCGGCTGCCGGCCGAGTCGCGCAGGGCCACCTTGTCCAGGCCCTCCTGCCGGAAGAGACGACGGACGGTGGAGGCGGAGACGGCCCCCTCGTGCATGCGCCCGTCGGCCACCAGCGTGCGCAGGATGAGGGAGGCGGACGCCGAGGGGCGCTCGCGGCGGATGTCGCACAGCAACCGCCGCAGCGCGTCCGGCACGTCCTGGGCCCGGCCCCTGTCACGCCGGGGCAGAGGCGTCAGCCCCGCCAGGCCTCGCTTGCGAAACGCGTAGTACCAGCGCTCCAGCGTCGGGGCCGAATAGCTGCGCGTGGCGTCCGCCCCGGGGGGCCGGAAGCGCTGGGCGGCCAACTGGGTGAGGGCCGCCGCCAGTTGGCCGCGGTCGAGCTCCGCCTGAGTCAAGGTGCCGATGACGCCATGGCGGAACACCGCCACGGCCTCGGCGTGGGACTTCGGTTTCAATGCGTCCATGCACTCCTCCGGGGGAGGCCCGCCCCGAGAAATGGACAGACGGAGGGCAGGCCCGCGCCCAGGACGGTGCCGGGACACGGGGCGGGTGCGCAGCGGGGCTGTCGGGTGGGGCGGCTACCCGCGCCGCCCGGCGGCGAAAACGGGGGCGCTCGCCCTCAACGAGCGTGCACGGCGCCCAGCGCCGTCAGCACGTGCAGCGGCGGAGGACTGGGGCCCACCGCCTCGGGGGCCCGGGCCGCGAGCGCCCCCGCCGCCCGCGCAGCGACGCGACGGGCAGACCAGTCCTCCGGGCATGGCGGCAGCGCGGCGAACACGCCGCCGCCCCGCACCGCCCGCACCCACGCGAAAAGCGCGCACCAGCTGCCCGCGCTGCTGGGCCCCACCACCCGCCAGGGACTCACCTGCGCGCGTACCTGGGCCACCGGACGCAATAGCAGGCCGAAGAGCGCCAGGGCCAGGGCCACCGCGGGCGCCGAGTACAGCCGCCGCGTCAGCACCTCTCGGGGGCCTACGGTGCAAGTGGCCCGGCACGAGGTGCACAGAAAGCGGCGCACTCCCACCGTCAGCGCCAGCGGCACCTCGCCCCACTCCACCGGCCCGAGCACCTGCCGCTCGCGCACCCCATGCCCGTGCAGCACCAGCGCCGCTCCCACCGGGCGACTGGCCGCACCGCAGCCAGGGCACCGCGCGGGCCGCACCCCCTCGACGGACGGCAACCGCGCCGCCCAGGACTTGACGCCCACCTCACTTCGGATGACTCCTCGGGTGCCCTGCGGTCCTCTCGTCACGGACTTCCACGGGGCATTGGTGGGTAGGGGGGTGGCAGCCTCCCTCCCACCGCCTACTCGCACCGGCCCTTACGCCAGTGCCCGGTAGCAGCTCCACGCCGCGCCCCGTCCTCTCCTGGCCCCAAGCCGACAGCATCATCGGCGACACGCAAGAAACCGGCTCGCTGATGGGCGACGAGTTCTGCTTCGGCCGCTCCCCCTCATCCAGTCGGTCCGAGAATGGGGCCGTCTCCCTCAACCACCGTGCGCGGCAACA
>NZ_RAWP01000227.1:0-3104 GCF_003668935.1 Corallococcus sp. AB032C
CGCTGCGCCTCCTGGCGGAACTGCTCCAACTCCTTTTCCAACTCCACGGACCACCTCCTGGCATGTAGCGGCAGGAGGTCTCACGAAAGGCTGGAGCCCGTCACGACGGGGCACGGCGAACTCTTACGAGGAACTCGCCGCCGATCTCGCGAGGCGCTACCCGAGTGTCCGGGGCTACACGCGCCCGAACCTCTTTCGGATGCGCCAGTTCTACGAGGCGTACCGGTCGAACCGAAAAGTCTCGCCGCTGGTGAGACAATTGCCGTGGACGCACCACCTCATCATCCTCAGCCAGGCCAAGCCCGTCGAGACACGCGAGTTCTACATCCTCGCCGCCATCAAGGAGCGCTGGCCCAAGCGGGAGCTCGAACGGCAGATCCGAACGGGCGCCGTCCTTCGCGAGGCACGCGCCACGAAGAAAGTCTCGCCAGTGGTGAGACAAACGCACCCGACGGCAATCGACGAGTTCAAGAACGCCTACAACATGGAGTTTCTCGGCCTCGCCGCTGAGCACTCCGAGGCCGACCTCCACGACGCGCTCCTTCGGAACCTCGGTCGCTTCCTCACCGAGTTGGGGCGCGACTTCTGTTTCGTCGGCTCGCAGTACCCGGTGCAGGTCGGTAGCCAGGACTTCGCGATCGACCTCGTGTTCTTCCACCGTGGTATTCAGTGCCTCGTCGCCTTCGAGCTGAAGGTCGACAAGTTCAAGCCCGCCGATCTCGGTCAGCTCTCGTTCTACGTCGAGGCACTTGACCGCGACGTGAAGAAGCTCCACGAGCGGCCCTCAATCGGCGTGCTCCTCTGCGCGACGAAGGACGACGAGGTCGTCGAGTACGCGCTCGCGCGGACGACGGCGCCCACGCTCGTCGCCGAGTACCAGACGTTCCTGCCGTCAAAGGAGCTGTTGCGGGCGAAGCTCCACGAATTGTACGCGCAGCTCACGCCGGAGGATGCGCTCGTTCCCCGCGCGACGCATCTACGGAGACGCTCATGAACGGCACCCCTCTCTGCCAACGTGAGTGAGCCAGTCCGTACCCAGTAGTTTAGTGTGCAGGGCGAGCCAGGCAGGGACGATGAATCCGGTGGTGAAAGAGGCTCGGGTTGTGGAGACCGAGGTGGTGGAGAAGGCGAAGCGTCGTCGCTTCACGGCGGAGGACAAGCGGCGCATCCTCGAGGAAGCGGACCGCTGCACGAAGCCCGGAGAGGTGGGGGCGCTGCTTCGCCGCGAGGGGCTGTACTCCTCGCTCTTGAGCGTCTGGCGACGCCAACGTGAGGCCGGAGGACTGGCGGCCCTGGCGCCCTCCAAGCGAGGCCCCCCGGCGAAGGTGGCCGAGCCCGGTGCCCGGAGAATCGCCGAGCTGGAGAAGGAGCTGGCCCGCTCCCAGGCGCGGCTCAAGCGCGCCGAGGCCCTGCTGGAGCTCCAAAAAAAAGTATCGGAAATCCTGGGAGTGGAACTGCCCAAGCAAGACGAGGAGCCCTGATGGCCACGGCACGCGAGGCCGTGGGCGAGCTGGGCATCGCGCCGGTGTGCCAGGTGATGGGCCTGCCACGCGCCAGCTTCTACCGGAGGCTGCGGCCGAAGCAGGGGCCGGCCCGTGGACGCCGTCAGCCGAGGGCCTTGTCCGCCGAGCAGCGGGCCGAGGTGCTCGCCGTGCTGCATGAGCCGAGATTCCAGGACGCGGCGCCCGCGGAAGTCTACGCGCAGCTGCTCGATGAAGGCCGCTACCTATGCTCGGAGCGCACGCTGTACCGGGTGCTGGCCGAGAACCAGGAGGTGCGCGAGCGCCGCAACCAGCTGCGCCACCCCAACCACCCGGTGCCCCAGGTGCACGCGACGAAGCCGAACGAACTCTGGAGTTGGGACATCACCAAGCTGCACGGCCCGGGAAAGTGGACGTACTTCTACCTCTACGTCGTCCTCGACGTGTACAGCCGCTGCGTCGTCGGCTGGCTGGTGGCGCACCGCGAGTCGGCCGCGCTCGCCCAGAAGCTCCTGGCACAAACCTGCGAGCGCCAGGGCATTCAACCCGGCCAGCTGACGATTCACGCCGACCGCGGCTCCTCCATGACGTCCAAGCCCGTCGCCCTGCTGATGGCGGACCTCGGCGTGACGAAGACGCACTCCCGGCCCCACGTCTCCAACGACAACCCCTTCAGCGAGGCCCACTTCAAGACGCTGAAGTACCGCCCCGACTTCCCCCGCGTCTTCGGTTGCCTCCAGGATGCCCGCGACTTCTGCGGCGACTTCTTCCGCTGGTACAACGAGGAGCACCACCACGCGGGCCTCGGTCTGCTCACCCCTCACGACGTCCACCACGGACTGGCGCACGCGCGCCTCGCGGCCCGCGCTACCGTCCTCGCGGCGGCCTACGACGCCCATCCCGAGCGTTTTCCTCACGGCCCTCCGAAGCCCCGGGCCCTTCCGAACGCCGTCTGGATCAACAACCCCGCGCAGCTCCCCAACTCTCAGGCGGCTGCGCACTAATCTCTTAGTTTCACTGTCTCATTCACGTTGACAGGTTCCGCACCTCATCCCACGAACGTCGTGCCACTCCACGACGCCAGTGGAAGCAACGGTGTTCGGAGGCAGGCGTACATCTCTTCGACCGCACCACTGGTCTAAACGTACTTCTCGACGAACTCCCTGTTCCTGCCTCGCTCTACTCTCGCGCACCTCGGCAGGTCTCCATCGCGCTCACGAACCGCTGCGACTTGGCATGCGCGCACTGCTACGCGCCGAAGTCTCGCGACGAGCTGCGGCTCGACACGATCACGCGATGGCTCGCCGAGCTCGATGCGCACGGCACTCTGGGGATCGGATTTGGTGGTGGAGAGCCGACGCTCTACCCCGAGTTCGTAAAGCTCTGTCAGTACGCGGCCCGCGAGACGCGGCTCTCGGTGTCGTTCACGACGCACGGCCACCACATTGACAGTGAGCTGGCTGAGCGCCTTCGTGACAACGTCCACTTCATCCGCGTGGGCCTGCTCCGGTTCGGTGGACAGGTTGACTACGCTGCCAGCCTCTTGGTTGCGGCCCTCCGCTCGTATTCCACTGGGCTGACGTAGCCCAGGGCGGAGTGGCGCCGCTTCCGGTTGTAGAACAC
>NZ_RAWP01000228.1:0-2832 GCF_003668935.1 Corallococcus sp. AB032C
CCCCGGAGGCCGCCACCAGCGCCCCGGCGCCCGCCGCCCCGGAGCGCGACCGGGACGAGGACGACGAGGACGACGACGAGGAGGCGGACGAGCCCCGCAACGGCGCCTCGTCCAAGAAGACCGCGCCCCGGGAGAAGCCCGCCGCCAAGACGGCGTCCCTCCCTGCCGCGAAGAAGGCCAAGAAGTAGGCTTTCCAGGGGCGTTCCAAGGCGAATTCCCGCGTTCCAGAAGGGCGGCTTCGACCGCTCGTCAACGCGGGGTGTCATCTTGGGTTGACTCAAAAATCAGTCGACGCCACACTTCTTGCGTCACATGGGCCGCTGACCCTTACTTTTTCCCGCCCTGCGGGAAGCAGGCAGGCAGCGAGCCCCTACGCAGGAGTGGCCATGTCCGCCGGCATCAACACCTACAAGACCGACCTTCGAGAGATCTTCTTCACGCTGTTCGAGCAGTTCGGCTTCGGCCAGGTGGCGGGCACGGCCCCCTACGACGCCTGGGGCCCGGACGAGGCGAAGGCGGTCCTCACGGAGACGTACCGCTTCGCGCGCGAGGTGCTGGGGCCCCTCAACTCGGTGGGCGACCGCGAGGGCTGCCGGGTGGAGAACGGCTCCGTCTTCACGCCCAAGGGCTTCAAGGACGCCTGGAACAAGCTCTACGAGCAGGGCTTCAAGACGGTGGCGGTGAGCCCGGACCACGGCGGCCAGGGCGCGCCGATGATGCTCCAGGTGACGGTGGAGGAGATCCTCTCCGGCGCCAACACGGCCTTCAACATGTACCCGGGCCTGGCGTTCGGCGCGGCGGAAGTTGTCGCCGAGTGCGGCACGCCCGCGCAGCAGAAGCAGTTCGTGGAGCGCATGCTCAACGGCACGTGGGGCGGCACCATGTGCCTCACCGAGCCGCACGCCGGCTCCGACGTGGGCGCCGCCAAGTCCACCGCGAAGCGCAACGGGGACGGCACCTACAGCATCAAGGGCACGAAGATCTTCATCTCCGGCGGCGACCATGACATGGCCGGGAACATCATCCACCTGGTGCTCGCGCGCATTGACGGCGCGCCGGTGGGCACCAAGGGCCTGTCGCTGTTCATCGTCCCCAAGCTGCGCATCAACGAGGACGGTTCCTCCGGTCAGTCCAACGACGTCACCGTGGCGTCCATCGAGCACAAGATGGGCATCAACGGCTCGGCAACCTGTGTCCTCAACTTCGGTGAGAACGACGGCTGTCTGGGCGAGCTCGTGGGCACGGTCGAGCATGTGGGCATGAGCCAGATGTTCAAGATGATGAACGGCGCGCGCATCGCCGTGGGCATCCAGGGCGTGAGCCTGGCGTCGGCCGCGTACTACAACGCGCTCGACTACGCGAAGGACCGCAAGCAGGGCTCCCACTTCACCAAGTGGAAGGACCCGTCCGCGCCGCGCGCCTCCATCATCGAGCACCCGGACGTCCGCCGCATGCTGCTGGACATCAAGGCGCACGTGGAAGGCATCCGCGCGCTGGTCATCAAGCTGGCCATGCACCTGGACAAGGCGAAGCAGCTGGCGGGCAAGGACGACGACGCGGCCACCTACCACAAGGGTCAGGTGGAGGTGCTGACGCCGCTGGTGAAGTCCTACGGCTCTGATCAGGCCTTCCGCCTCTGCGCGCAGGCCATCCAGGTGTACGGCGGCGCCGGCTACATCCAGGACTACCCGGTGGAGCAGTACACGCGCGACTCGAAGATCTTCTCCATCTACGAGGGCACCAACCACATCCAGGCCATGGACCTGGTGGGCCGCAAGATGGGCCAGGCGGGCGGCGCGCACTTCCAGCAGTTCATGGGTGACGTGGGCAGCTTCGTGGAAGCGCACCGCGAGCACCCGGTGCTGGGCGAGGCCGTGAAGACGCTGGCCGGCGCGCAGGAAGGCCTGATGTCCAGCGCGATGGCGCTGTTCGGCTGGTCGCAGGACCAGGGCCGCTTCCCGCTCATCCCCCTGTCCGCCAACCGCTTCCTCAACATGATGTCGGAGGTCGCCGTGGGCTGGCTGCTGCTGGACGCGGCCGTCATCGCGGAGAAGGCCGCCGCCAACGTGGCCGCCGACCACCCGGACAAGGCGTTCTACGAGGGCAAGAAGTTCAGCGCCCTGTGGTACGCGCGCAACGTGCTGCCCAACGTGGAGTACGCCGCGCGCCTCATCGCCACCGAGGACACGTCCCCGGTGGACATCACCGACGCGGCGTTCGGCGGCGTCTGAAGCGGAATCTGAAGTCCTGAAATGAAGAAGGCCCTCCGGCACGTGACGCGCCGGGGGGCCTTTTCCTTTTCGGGCCTGCGCCTAGTCGCCTTCGCGCACGCCGATGGCGAGCTGCGCGAGGCCGGCCTTCTTCGCCAGCTCCATCACCTGCACCACGGTGCCGTGGGGGACGCCTTCGTCCGCCTGGACAATCACCACGGTGTCGGGGTTCTGGTTCTTCGCGTTGTCGAAGGCCTGCTTCAGCTCGGCCTCCGCGACGACGTTGCCCGCGAGCACGAAGCGGCCGTCCGCCAGCACCGCCACGGACAGGTCCGTGGTGCGCGCAGTGACGTCCGCGGCGCCGCCCTTGGGCAGGTTCACCTTGAGGCCCGCCTTGGCACCGCCGCCCGGGCCCTGCTGGGTGATGACCGAGCTGGTCACCATGAAGATGATGAGCAGCACGAGCATCACGTCCGTCAGCGGCGTGATGTTGATCTCCGCGAAGCCCGCGCCCTCCACCTCGTCGTCGCCCGAGCCGGGCGTCTTTCCCATGGCCATGGTGGGCGTGTCTCCTTACGAGGCGGGCTGCGGATCCGGGCGGGGCGCCGGGGGCGTGGTGCTT
>NZ_RAWP01000229.1:0-2813 GCF_003668935.1 Corallococcus sp. AB032C
AGCCAGCGCCGCAGGAGCCGCCGCCCCGGAGAAGGGCGCCGAGGGCTCCTGTGGCGCCGGCTCCTGCGGCGCTGGCTCCTGCAGCGGCAAGAAGTAGTCATTCATCTGGGAGGGCCTGCGTGACAGGTCTCCTCCCAGACTCGCGGGCGGCGGGAAGAGTCCTTCCTGCCGCCCGTGTTGTTTTCACCCCGCAAGCTCCAAGGAGGAGCGCCGCATGCCGTCCCCCCGTTATGCAGACCGCCATGGATTGAAGCCGCTGGGGGCGGGCATCGGGTTGCGCCGCGACTTCTACGAAGCGCTGCCGCGCACGCCTCGCGCGCTGGACTGGGTGGAGATCATCCCGGAGAACTTCCTCACGCTGGGCGGCCGCTCCCAACGCGCCCTGGACGCGTGCCGCGAGCGCTGGACGCTGCTGCCGCATGGCGTGGGCCTCAACATCGGCGGGCCGGACGCGCTGGATGACGACTACGTCACCCGCCTGGCCGCGCTGGTGAAGCGGCTGGACGCTCCGTTCTTCTCCGACCACCTGTGCTACTCGCGGCTGGGCGGCGTGCACCTGCATGACCTGCTGCCGCTGCCCTTCACGGAGGCCGCGGTGGAGCACGTGGTGCCGCGCGTGCGCGAAGTCATGGCGCGCGTGGAGCGCCCCTTCCTGCTGGAGAACCCCAGCTACTACGCGGCCATGCCGGGCGGCACGCTGAAGGAGGCGGACTTCCTGCGCCAGGTGGTGGAGGCCGCGGACTGCGGGCTGCTCCTGGACGTGAACAACGTCTGGGTCAACGCGAGGAACCACGGCTACGACCCGCGCGCCTTCGTGGACGCGCTGCCTCTGGACCGCGTGGTGCAAGTGCATCTGGCCGGCCACGACAAGCGCGAGACAGTCCTCATCGACACGCACGGCGACCGCGTCTGTGACGACGTGTGGGCGCTGTACCGCTACACGCTGGAGCGCACCGGCCCGGTCTCCACACTGATTGAGTGGGACCAGGCCATCCCGTCGCTGGGCGCCGTGCTGGACGAGGCGGATCATGCCCGCGTCTTGCTCGCGGAGGGTTCGCGATGAAGCAGTCGCTGAGGCACTTCTTCGACAGCATGGACGCGTACCTCGCCGGGCCACCTGGCGCGGAAGGCCTGTTGAAGCTGTCCGCGTCGCACCCGGGCTGGGACGTGGATCCGGAGCGCATGGCGCTCTACGGCCAGTTCGTGCGCGGCCACGTACGCTCCACGCTGGAGAAGCTCTTCCCGCTGACGCGCAAGGCGGTGACGCCCGAAGCGTGGGACGCGCTGGTGGAGGGCTACACCCGCACGCGGCCCGCGCGGCACTACGAGCTCAACCGCCTGGGCGAGGGCTTCGCGCCCTTCGTCTCGGACGCCGCCGCGGCGAAGGGACTGCCGCCGTTCCTGCCCGCGCTCGCGCGCTTCGAGTGGACGGACTTCGCGGTGTTCGCCTCCGAGGAAGACATTCCGGAAGCGGTGGAGCGCCTGACGCCCAACCCCACGCTCACGGTGCTGGAGCAGCCCTACCAGCTCTGCGCGTTCGTGCGGGCCCGGGGCGCGGAAGCGGCGCCGGTGGAAGGCGAGGAACTGGCGCTGCTCTGGCGCCAGCCGGAGCGGCTGGTGACCTTCTACATGGAGGCCACTCCGCCCTCGCTGCTGGTGCTGAAGATGGCCGTGGAGGGCCTGTCAGAAGAGGCCGTCGTCCAGGCCACCGGCATGTCCGCCGCGGACCTCCACGCGGAGGTGGTGCGCTTCGCCAAGGACGGCCTGGTGCTGGCTCCGGCAGCCCGTATTCACTGAAGAACCTGTTGTCTTCCGAGCGGTTTCGCCGCAGCACGTCAAGACGCAAGTGTCCTTCATGGATCCTTTCGTGAAGACGCATGGCTAGGTTTGCGTCCAACATCGCGCAGAAACCGACCCGGAGGTTTTCACCATGAAGAAGACGCTGACTGCCGTGCTGCTGTCGCTGACCCTCGCCGCGCCCGTCATGGCCAAGGACATCGCGGGTGTGAAGTACCCGGAAACCGCCACCGTGGCCGGCAAGGAGCTGAAGCTCAACGGCGTGGGCCTGCGCAAGAAGGCCATCTTCAAGGTCTACACGCTGGGCCTCTACGTGGAGAACCCCACGCAGGACGCCACCGCGCTGCTCAACGCGGACGAGGTCAAGCGCGTGCGCATGTTCATGAAGCGCGACCTGAAGAAGGAGCAGATCACCGAGGCCATCGAGAACGGCTTCAAGAAGAGCGCGGGCGCGAACATGCCCAAGCTCCAGGCGCGCCTGGACGCCTTCAAGGCCGCCATCCCCGCGGAGGTGAAGGAGGGCCAGGAGCTCAACCTCACCTACGTCCCCGGCAAGGGCACCACCGTGCAGGTGACGGGCGGCCAGTCCATCGACGTGGAGGGCAAGGACTTCGCGGACGCGCTCTTCTCCGTGTGGCTGGGCAAGGACCCCGTGGACAGCGGCCTCAAGGACGGCATCCTCGGCAAGGAAGACTGACGCTCCTCCGCGCTTCACCCGGAGTCCTGCGCGCGCCCCCGGAGCGGCCCTTCTTCACGGAAGGGGCGTTTCGCGGGGCGCGGTCGTTTCCGGAGGCAACGCCATTGCTTCAATGGTGGACAGCGGACGACGCCCCTGTCACACGCGCTGGAGTTGAAGCTGGAATGCCCCCGCGCATCAGGAGTTGATGCGCGCCGGATTCTCACCCCTTGTCCGTGCTGGAGAACGCTTTGAAGCGACTGGCCCTCTTCGCCGCCTCCTGTGTCCTTGGCGCCGCCTGCAAGACGGCGGAGCCCACCCCCGAGCCGCCCCAGGCCTC
>NZ_RAWP01000022.1:0-105919 GCF_003668935.1 Corallococcus sp. AB032C
GGACGAGCTGGCCGCGGGGGCCGTGGGGCTGGGCCTGGTGTCGCTGACGCTCATCGGCCTGGGGAAGCTCCCTCGGGGGCCTGTCCGCCCGGTGGGTGGGAAGGCGTGGAAGCGGGCGCCGAAGAACTTCCCCATCTCCGGTGAGATGGTGCCGGAGGAGTTCGCCGCGTCGATGGCGTCTGGCCACTGACGCTTCAGGGACGGCGCTCGATGCCGATGGCGATGGAGGGGCCGGTGAGGGCCTCGCCGGTGCCGTCGGAGAGCGACACGATGCCCACGCTGGCGGAGAGCACCGTGGTGCCGGCGCCGCCGGTGCCCTTGAGGAAGCTGCGCACGCCCAGCTCGCCGAAGTTCCATCCGCTGGCCGAGCCTCCGCCCGCACCGAAGAGGGAGAGGCTGGGCGTGAGCGGCACCTGGACCTCGCCGCGTCCGGAGCCGAAGCGGAACTGGTTGTCGCGCGAGAGGATGGCGGAGTTCCACGCGATGTGGAACCCGTCGAGCGCGCCCAGCCGCAGCACCTGCTGGAAGGACACTCCCGCGTTGGCGTCGCACACGGTCCTGGGGTTGATGGGCTCGTAGGTGTTGGGGTCGTACTCGAACTGGGTGGTGCACGCCTTCTGTCCGAACAGCGCGCCCGCGCCGATGCCGACCTCCAGGAAGTCGGTGGAGTAGGCCGCGGCCACGTACGCGGAGCCCGGCGAGTGGCGCAGGCCGGTGCCCAGGCCGAAGCCGACGGGATCCAACTGCGCGCTCAATACCAGGGGCAGGTCCCCGGGCCGCCACGCGATGAACGCATCCAGGAGCAGGCCGCCCGCGCGAGCGGACTTCCCCTCGCGCGTCTTCGCGTCCAACGCGAGGAAGGGCCGGGCATGGAAGCCGTAGCGCAGCCGAGGCACACCGGGCTCGGGGAAGAAGAGGCGCGCGGTGGCGGGGGCGTCGGTGACGATGGCGGTGTCGCCCACGCGCACGTTCTCACCGCGGCCCAGGCGGGCGATGGCGGAGTCCTCGCGCGATTCGATGACCTTCAGCACCACCTCGCGGGAGTCCTGCGTGCGCACGCGGACGCGGGTGCCTTCGCCCAGGCCGGCCAGGGCACCCCCGGAGAGCGTCACGTCGCCCTCCTTCACGGCGGTGACAGTGAGCCGCGCGGAGGATGGGGTGGCCGTGGGCGGCGGGGCCTGGAGCGGAGGCGGTGCCTGCGTGACGACGGTGAGGTCGCGCGCCGCGCCCAGCGCGGAGGCCAGCGAATCCGGCTGGGGCTGTTCCGGCGTGGCGAGCGAGAACGCATGGGCCTCCTCGCGCTGCTCGATGGCGAGGAGCGACTGGCCCACGACGACGAGCCGCACGAAGCGCCGGCCCTCTTCGATTCGCCGGACGAGCTGGGGCGCGGCGTCGTCGAGCTTGAGCACGGCGATGCCGCCACGGCCGAGCGCGACGTAGGTCACTCCCTGATGGACGACGGAGTCGAGCACAGGGCCCAGGCCCAGCGTCTCCGCGGCACGTGAAGCCGGGGACACGGGAGCCTGGGCAACGATGACGGAGGCGAGGAGCGCGGAGCCGAGCATGAGGCTGGCCCTATATCGCTCCTGCCTCCTGCGATTCCTGGACTTTGCGTGACGTGAGCATTGCGCGAGAGGTGGAAATGACTGGCGGACTCCGGGTGTGGTCGCGCCATGACTGCCGGGCAACCAACAAATCCTCCCTCACCAGGGCTGTCGTTCGTTCGGTTTCAATCCCATTCCACCTGGGGACAAACTGGAAAGGCTCCATCAAGCGGAAAGAGTTGCTATTCCTGTGTGTGCAACATCCGAAGCAACCCCCCACGCGGTACACGAACTGGAGGCCTGAAATGGCCCGTGTCTTTGCTCGCGGTGCGTTGTTGGCAGTGACGATGTTCCTGGTCAGCGCTTGTGGAGGCCCGGTGGAGTCCCCCGAAGCTCCCAGCGGCAACGCGCCGACGCCGGCTCAGGTGGCGGAGGAGATGGCGGGGTACAACTGGCAGGACCAGGAGGAGAACTCCTCTGGAACCGTGACCGCGCAGTACTGCGCGCTCGAGTATGTCCAGCCCTGTATCGCGGACGTCGCGATATGTGCGGTCCGTTGTTGCGATGACTCGCTCTTCAAATCCGCGCAGGTCTGCGGCAACTGCGGCACGTGGGCCGCGGGCGCCTGCGCCAACCACGGCACTCGCAAGCGCATCCGCTGGGAGTAGCAGACGCCAACGTCTGGGTGATGCTGGAGGCGCCGTCCCCGCCGTGTGGGCGAGGACGACGCCTTTGCGTGTCATTGGCTCAGTCGACGAGCAGCCGCTTCACGGGCGCGGGGTCCACGGCCACCATCAGGGGCCGGGTGAAGTTGCTGAAGGACACCAGCGCCTGACCTGGCGCGAGCCGGGAGACTCGGTTCCACAGGCTTTCGTCGATGCTGCCCACCGACTTCTGCATCCGGTTGATGACCGCACCGTCGGTGATCTTGTGGATGATGAAGTTGTTGAGCAGCGCCAGCACCTCGTCGGGCAGGTGCTGGGGCAGTTGCGTGACGAAGACGAGCCCCAGCCACCGCTTGCGGCCCCGCTTGGCGATGCGCGCCACCTGTTCGAACAACACGGGCATCTGCTTGATGCGGTTGGCGGACAGGAACTCGTGGGCCTCCTCGATGATGATGAGCACGGGCGTGACGGCGGCGTCCCGTTCGGCGGCTTCCTGGTAGCGCTTCTCCTGGTGCTCCTGGAGCCCCCGGAGGATGTCCGCGATGACCAGGTTGTTCAGCTGCGGCGAGTCCGTGTTCGACAGGTCGATGACCGACACCCGCCCGGCCTGGAGCATGGAGTCGTAGTTCACGCCCGCGGTGTTCTCGACGTCGAAGACCTTCAGTCGCTTCAGCAGCTGAAGCTTGTTGCCCAGGGTCTTCCAGCTCGACTCATGGGTGCTCCTCTGCGCCATGACCCGCGCCCTCACCAGCTTGACGTTGGCTTTGAACTCGCTGAGGAGCGTGAGGCCCCGTGGGACGCTGGGGAGCTCCTCGGAGTCGCCGTCCTCGCCATCCGAGTCGTCCTCCTCTGTCCGTCTGCGCCGCCCGGCAGCCGCCCGCGGCTCCGTCCTGCCCTCGCTGCTCAGGCTGTACGTGTACGCATTCACCACGTCCAGGATGTGGTCGATGGTCATCCGTGGATAGCCGGTGTCCTGCTCGTCCAGCTCCAGGACCTGCTGCCTCTCGGCCTCGTTCCGAGGGAAGAGCTTGAAGTCCTCCAGGAGCAGCTTCGTGACATCGAAGGCGCGCAGGAAGCGCTCATGCTGCGCGTCCGACATGCTCAGGATCTCCGAGATGGCATAGGGCGACAGGCTGGAGAACTTCAGCGAGAAGCCATGCCGGTGCGGATGCCGGGGGTTGCGGCTGTCCCGGCCCGTGAGGTGATGGATGTGCAGGTCCTTCACCCCTTCTGGCTTCTGCTTCCGCTGCTTGAGCAGCTCCCGCATCGCCTCGTGGTCGGTGGGCTTGTCCACGTGGGTGTATTCCCCCTCCACGTCGAAGACGATGGTCGCGATTCCGGAGAGCTGCGCCCGGTGGATGAGCGTCGCGACGGTCGTGGACTTGCCGCCACCCGTGGTGCCGATGATGCCGGTGTGACGGGGGAGGATGGCCTTGTCCCGGGGATTCAGCCGCGCCTCCATGTTGTCATACCCCACGACCCGGCCCAGGCTCAGCGCACCGCCCACGCCCAGCACCTTCGCGCTCTCCTCCTCGCTCAACACGAAGACCGGGCTCTGGGGCCGGGGCCGGAAGCGGGGCGGCTGCAGCACCCCGCCGACCTCCTGTCCCAACAGCTCCACCTCGGCGCGGCCGTGGTACTCGAAGGTGTACGTCAGCTTCTTGCCGTGCGTGATGACCCCCACGGCCATGGTGGAATTCGCGGGGACGGCGTTGGGCTCCGCGAACGGTCCCCGGACCACGACCCCCAGGTAGTCACGCTTGTCCTCGCGCGACTTCACCCGCACGAGCGTCTGGGAGGCCAGCCTGGGCAGGTCGTCACGGGTCATCAACACCGTCAGGACGTTGTCGTCGCTGCTCGACGTGTCGAAGTGCGTGAAGCCCACCGCGTTCGCCAGCTCGGGGTCGGGGAGGGACAGCCCAGCGCGGTTGCTGATGTCGGCCAGTTCGTTGAGCGTGCGGGGCGGCGTCTGGCTGATGAGCGGCCTTCGTGAACCCTGCGGCGGCGCGGGCCGGCCGTCCGCGGAGACGGGAGCGGCGGCGGGGTTGCCGGCCTGCCGGGGCGGAGGGGGCTGCGAAGCGCCGTTGGGCGACGCGGTGCCTGCTGGATGCGGTGTCTTGCCGTTGTTCGACATGGTGTGTGTCTTTCCCCCGTTACCGACGTGATTCGCGCTCGAGCAGATACTGGAGGTGCGCTCCCGCCTGCGCGTAGGCGTCCTGCACCAGGCCTTCGAAGCCGTCCTCGCCGAAGACGCTGCGGCACGTGAGCTCCGCGACGTCCAGGAGGAGGGGATAGCTCTTCTCCAGACGCAGGACGCTGTCCGCCATGGCCACGCGGGCGGCCAGGTGGACGTGCTCACGGTGCGCGTAGAAGAGGCGCGGGGCCGTGCGGCCCGAGACCCGGAAGACGCCCAGGAGCACGTCCTTGCCGTAGGTCTGAACGAACTTCTGTGCCAGCGGCAGGCGGGGGTCGGTGGCTCTCCATGAGTGGAGCAGTTGTTCGCTCTGCCGCTCCAGGGTCTCGAAGATGATGTATTCGCCCGCGTCGAGCGCCAGGCCCAGCGTCAGCAGCCCCCGCTCCATCTGCGCGTTGGAGACGAACACGAACTTCTGTTGGTCCCGGACGAGGCGCTCCAGCACGTCCAGCGAGGCCTTCAACAGGCTGAGGTGGCCCGAGCCGGTCAGCAGCTCATGCGCGAAGGGATTGCCCTGCCCGATGCGCCACTCCGCCGTCACCTTGTCCACCAGGACGGCCCGCTCGGCGTAGGTGCGGATGCCCCGATGGGCCAGACGGGAGAGGATCTCCCGGTGGCTGACGGTCTTCGAGTTGTGGCGGTTCGCGATGTAGTCGATGGCCTCCCTGAGCGGATTGGTGTCCTTCGCCGTCAGGTCCTTCCGGAACAGGCGCTGGGAGAAGGTCCCCGCGCTCCCTTGATAACCCACGGCCGCGACACCGATCTGGGTAATGCCCAAAGGCAGACTTTCATGGGACACCGACGTGCCGAGCACAGCGACGACGTTGCCGGGGAACAGCAGGCCTTCGTGGATGGTGGCCAGTTCCTTCCCGTAGGCCCGGAACACGCCCGACTCTGGAGGGGCGCGCTTGCGTCCCGCGAGCCGTGGCAGCAGCTCCGTGCGGATGACCTGCCGCATGCGGTCTTCCTTCTGGACCGAGGTGGAGACCTCCCGCTGGAACCGGGTCATGATCGCCGTCGGATCCACGCCCGGATTCCACGTCTCCAGGTTCAACGCCTCCGCCAGGTCCTCGCCAAAGGTGGACCGGAACTCCTGGTCACCCAGGAGGTTGGACTCGTCGTCGTCAGGGGGAGTCTCGTCAGCCATTGTCACCTTTCGTCATCACCGAAGAAGTCGACTACGGAGAACTCCGGACGCCGACGGCGCTTGCGCAGCATCCGGGCGTAGGTGCGCGCGGCGGCCGTCGGTAGACCGAACACGGTCTCCAGTCGCCGGGGGCCCTCCGTCACGGTCACCTCGTTCAACTCCGCGCGGGCCGCTGTCATGGGCGCGAGGAGCTCCAGGGCCAGGTGGTCCGCCCGTTCTTCCGCCAGCAGCACGGCCCCCGAGTCCGCGTCTCCCGCTTCGCCGCGGTTCATCAGGTGCACCTGGAGGCCCAGGGGCACGTCGCTGAAGCGCGAGTCCATGTACTCGTTGAGCCGGGGCTCCCGTTCGCCGTCGAGCACGGGCAGGATGCCCTCGCCGAAGAAGTCCAGGGCCCGCGTTCTGGGCAGGAGGTGGTCGAGCACGTAGTGCGCCACCTCGTGGGCCAGGGTGAAGCGTTGCTCCGCCTCGGAGTCGTCGCTGTCGAAGAACAGCGCGGCCGCGCCCGCCCTCGCCACCATGCAGCCGTAGAGCCGTCTGTCGGCGCCGCTCAGCTCGGCCGGCAGACCGCGCTGGACGAGCCACTGCCGCACGCCCTCCACCGTCAGGCCCGGCATCCCCACCAGGTCGAGCGGATGGCGCAGCGGGGCCTCCGCCGCGATGTCGCGGGGAAACCCCGGCGGGAAGGAGAGACTGCTCGCCGCCATGGCCTCCACCAGCCATTGCTCGGTCATGGCTCGAACTCGTCGTCGAAGGGCTCGTCGTCGTCGCGGTCCCGGGCCGCCAACTGCAGCGGGGCCCGCTCGGCTTCCGTCATGTCCCGCATTGGCCTGTTCAAGGACCGCACGGTCTGGACGCGCCGGAGCACCAGCACGAGCTTCTGGACGTCGACCTCGAAGCGGGCTGCGATGGCGCGGGTCTGCTCCTCGAAGGCCGGGCCCTTCTCTGGCGTCATGCAGAGGGACAGCCACTGGAACACTTCGGGCGTGCACCCCAGTCGCTGGACCAGCGAGTCCTCCGAGAGCTTCTCCATCTCACGGTAGGCGTCGAAGACGTTGCCGAGCATTCCCGCCTCGCTCGTGCTGCGCTCCGCCGCTCGCTTCAACCAATCAGGATTCGTCATCGTGTTCCTCCTCGAAGAGGCGCTTCAGCGCCTTCATGAGGCGGTCCTGGGTGCGCTTCACCTCTCGCCGGAGCTCGAGCTGGGGCAGGTGCATCAATCCCAGCACTTCCGCCAGCCGGTCCGTGGACCGCTCCCCGGCGAACATGAGCCGGAGACAGGCCCGGTCTCTCTCTGAAAAGCCAGCCTGGTTGATCGTCTCCAGAATCAGATGCACCTCCACGCGGGTCTCCATCTCCTTGTTCGGAGCCCCGGCCCAAAGTGCGACAGCACCCCCGAAATCCCTGTTCCGGCGCGCCCTGGAGGTGGAGGCGCGGAAGCGATCCTGGGCCTTTCGCAGGGCAATTCGGCTCAGGTAGGTGCCCAGGTTGCTCTTGTCCGGGTCGTACCGCTGGGGCCTCTGAAGGTACGCGTACACCGCGTCGATGGCGGAGTCGTGCGCGTCGTCATCGTTGCAGCCCGGATTCCCTTTCAACGCCCGGACCATGGGATCCATGAACGTCAGGAAGACGTCCACGGACGCCGTCCTGTCCCCGTTCAAGACCCGTTCGTGAAGGTCACGTCCTTGCGATGGACTGCTCATCCCCCACACCTCACTGACATGCGCACGCCCGCTTTCAGGTTGGCTACGGTCCGTACGGACTTTCGCTACAGGCCTGTAGAGTTCGACGACTGAGCGTCTCCGTCCGAGCCGACAGGTTGGCGAGGTCGAGGATCCGTGTCTCTACCTCGGAGGTGGTACTGCCTTTGGGGACAGGGTCTCGCGTGATCCCCCGGGATCGAAAAAGACCCTGGCCTCCGTGCATGGAGACCAGGGTCCGTTTCATCCCATTGAGACGTGTTTCAGTGCAGGCCTGGAGGCGATTCCCCGCGGGCCTTCTTCCACGCATCAATGGCGCGGAGCACCTCATCCCGGAGATCCCGGCCAATCCGTGGATACGCGTCGTCCTCCAGGTTCGCCAATGACACACGGGCCGACCAGGGAGGTCCGTCGAAGCCGCTGCCGTTGAGCAGCACCACTCCGTAGCGCCGGGCCAGCGTGAAGACGATCTCCAGCGGGTCGTGGTGGTCCTCGATGAAGCGGACGAAGTCCTCGCCAATCTGCTCGCGACACCAGGCTTCCAAATCCAGCGTCTGGTAGTAGGCCGTGCGCAGCGGATCCTCATGCATCGGAATGCCCATGCCTTCGCACAGGGCCTGGAGCCGGTCCTGGCAGATGCGCTGGCAGTACTTCTTGTAGACACCTTCCTTGTCCAACAACGCGAACAGCGAGAACAACGTCATCTGGAGCTGCTGCGGCAGCGACAGGCCCGCTGTGTGGTTCAACGCCACGGCCCGGCTGTCCGCCACCATCCGGTCGATGAACTTCAGCCGCCCCGGGTGCAACGTGATGGCGCCATACCGCGCCTCCAGCAGCGCGCGCTGTGACGAGGGCTGTTTCGCCAGCGCCTCGTCCAGGATGTTGTCTTCGTGGAGCGCCACCGCGCCCAACCGCCAGCCCGTGCAGCCGAAGTGCTTGGAGTATGAGTACACCAGCACCGTGTTGCGCGGCAGGTCCGCGGCCAGCGAACGGAAGCCGTTGACGAACGTGCCGTAGACATCATCCGTGATGATCAACAGGTCCGGCCGGCGCTTGCGCACCAGCTCCACCAGCTTGTGGACGGACTCCTTCCGCATCGCCACCGCGCCCGGGTTGGACGGGTTGACGACGAAGAACGCCTTGATGCGCGGGTCCTCCAACTTGCGCAGCTCCGCGTCCGGGTACTGCCGGGTGTGGTGGCCGTCCTTCGAGGTCGCGCTCTGAAGGATGTCCACCGTGCGCAGGCTGAACTCCTCCAGGCGCGGAATCTCCAGGTACGGCGTGAAGATGGGCACGCCCAGCGCGATGGTGTCTCCCTTGCGCAGCAGGCCGTTCACCATCAGGGAGTGGAAGACGTAGGTCATCGCGGCCGTGCCGCCCTCCACCGCGAACAGGTCGAAGCGGCCGGAAGGTGGCCGTCCCGCGAACAGCTCCTGCGTCAGGTACTCCTGCACGATGCGCTCGGCGTGCGTGAGCATCCGGTCCGGCACCGGATAGTTGTCTCCAATGGCCGCGTCCGTGAGCTCCCAGACGAACCGGTCCGGATTGAAGCCCAGCGTCTGCTCCCCGTAGTTCAGCGCGCCGCGCAGCAGCTGCACGGCGGGCTCGTCATCGCTCGCGTCCAGGAACTCATGCAGGCGTCTGGCGATGCCCGGGGACCGGGGCATGCCCGCGAGCCCCACCTCGGGGACGTCCCAGGCCCTCCGGCTCTCCGCGAGCGCGAACTGGCCCAGGAGGAAGAACGCCTCGCGCGGCGTGGTGGCAATCCAGTTGGGATTGCCCCGGCCGGCGTTGAGCATCACGGCCTCTCGGGTCTTCACCGCCTCGTCCGCGACCTGGAGGAGCTCGTCCTTCAGCTCGAAGGGGCTGAGCTTGTGGAGCTTGCGTTCGGAAGGGGCTCCCGGGGCCTCGGGCGTCTGCTCGGTCATGGTGTCCTCCTCCAGTGTCGGTTCAAGGTGAGCCACTCCCGGGGACTCGGGCCATGCGCCACAGGGTGGGGCGGGCGGAGGTGGCGGGCGGTTGGCCGGGCTCGATGAAAAAAGACAACCCGCGAGCGCACTCAGCCGTGCAGCGACGAATGAAAGGTCGGGGCCGGACACACAAGTCCGGCAAGCACTGGGGAAGCGAGACCCGCCATGCCTTCATTGAGTTGCCGTGTCGCCACAGCGCAGCGCGAACTGGATGACGCGCTCCGCATCCGTTACCGGGTTTTTGGCGAGGAGCTGCGGATGCTGGGGCCCAAGCGGCCTCGGGCCCCGCGTGAAACGGATTGCTTCGACACGCTCCGCACCACCTCCCACGTCGTCGTCTACGCGGGCGCGGAGCCGGTGGCGACCGCCCGGCTGCTGACGCCCAACGCGGAGGTGGCGGCCTTCGCGGACACCCTCGTGGGGCTGGACATCGAGAAGAAGCTCGACCTGTCGGAGCTCGTCGCGCCGGGCCGCGTGTTCGCGGAGACCACTCGCTACTGCGTCACCCGGAGCCACCGGAACTCCGCCGTGCTGCGTCTCCAAGCCGGCCTGTACCGCGAGAGCCGCCGGCGTGGCGTCACCCATTGGATCGCCGCGGCCAACATGGAGACGGACTCGCAGGAGGAGGCGGACCTCTACTTCCTCGCCGCCGCGCGCCAGGGCTGGGTGAGCGACGGCTTTCGCGTACGGACCCGGGAGTTTCCCCCGCCGCCCGCGGAACCCCTGGCCGCCCGGCTCACCGCGGAGCAGCGCACCCAGGCCCGCCAGGGCCACCTGGCCGCCCTGCGCATGCCGTCCGTGCTGTCGTTGTTCGCGGACAAGCTGGGTGCGCGCTTCATCGCACCGCCGCACTTCGATCCCGCCTTCAACCGCTTCACCGTGCCGCTCGTCGCCGCGCTGGATGACATTCCGCGGCGGACGCTGAAGCTCTTCGACTCGCTGGACGCCGACGCCGCCTGACCCCAGGCCGGCGCGCTCCGCACTTCCCCCTTCACCCTCAACGCAACACCCACCGGGCCTTCACGGGCCCCAGTCAGGAGACGTGTATGTGCAAGCAGCCCAGGCATGAGCAGACGGCGAAGACGGACTGGCTGGACTCCCTGCGGCACGAGGCGCGGATGCTCGTGCATGAGCTGGACGCGACGCCGGGCGTGCGGCGCCCCTTCGAGGGGCGCATCCGCCAGGACGACTACGTCTACTACCTCATCCAGTCGTACCAGTACGTGCGCTGGAGCGAGGGTTTCTTCACCGAGTCCGGTGAGCGCGTGCACCGTGAGGGCCGCAACCCCGCGCTCGCGGAGCTGCTGTTCCAGAAGGCGCACGAGGAGCGGGGCCATGAACAGTGGTTGCTCAAGGATCTGAAGGCCCTGGGCTGGACCGAGGAGCGCGTGGAGCGCGCGCCCATCTGCACCGCAGTGCGCGCCTACGTGGAGTGGAACCGCTTCACCACCCAGTCGGGCGTGCCCACCGCGTTCCTGGGCACGGCCTACGTGCTGGAGTACCTGTCCGTGAACCGGGCCCCGGGCTCCGTGGACCGGCTCATCGCGGAGAGCGGCATCCCCAACATCGACAAGGCCGTCCTCTTCCTCAAGGGCCACGGCGCCGCGGACGGCGACCACGTGGCGGACCTGGAGGCGGAGCTGCGCAAGCTCACGTCCCCGGCGGAACAGAACGCGCTCATCCTCTCCGCCCGCACCACGCGCACCCTGTTTCCGAAGTTCTTCCGGGAGCCTTGAGCACGCGCGCCGGGACCTCCTCACCCTGGCTTCTGCCTCCAGGCGGCCTGGTAGAGGAGGTCCGTGCGGCTCTCGATGCCCAGCTTGGGGAAGATGTTGCGCAGGTGCGTCTTCACCGTGTTGAGCGTCAGGCCCAGGTCCTCGGCGATGAGCTCGTTCGTCCAGTTGCAGAGGACCCCCTGGACCACTTCCACTTCGCGCCTGGAGAGCTTCTGACGCCAGGGCTCCGGCATGGGGATGGCCCGCGAGCACTCCTGCAACACCAGCACCCAGGGATGGTGGCCGCGCTGCTCCGGCAGCTCCACGAACGTCACCTTCAGGTCGTGCTTCAGCCCGGAGCGCGTCCAGGTGTCCACGCTCAAGAGCCGATTCATCCCTGGGGTCTGCAGACGCGTCAGGTGCTCGCGCAGCTCCTGGGGCAGGCGCGAGTCATCCGCCTTCATCTCCTCCGGGTACCAGCGCCGTAGGAGCTCCGTCGCTCCCGGGGTCCTCAGCTTCTCGTGCTCCGGTGGATCCATCACGACGCACTCGGCGCCCTGGTGGTGGAAGAGGGCGTCCAGCAGGTCGCCCCGCATCGCCTCGTGCTCGAACATCCGGCAGTTGCGCACCGTGTTCGCCAGGTAGGGCTTCAGGTCCTCCAGCAGGTCCTGCTCCCGTTCGGAGAAGGGAAGGGTCTGCTCCCGGTAGAGCGTGAAGCCGCCGTGCCAGTCCTGCCGCAGCTCCAGCAGCACCGCCAGGACGTTCTCCAGGGGGAGCCCCATCTCCCGGCAGCGCAGGTACAGGAGATTGCGCTTCAATTCCTTGCTCGGCACCTGGTTCGTGGCGCGCGCGGCGCCCACCGTGGCCAGTTCCGGGTAGTGCGCGAAGAGGATGCCCGGGGCCCCCAGCCCCATCCATTCATAGTCCCCGGGCCGCTCCGGCCTGGACACGCACAAGGCCGCGTAGTCGCAGGGTAGGAGCTGCGTGAGGATTCCCTGGGCGCGGGCCAGGACCTCGGTCAAATCCAATGAGCTGGAGAGTGCCCGGGTCAGCTCGAGCACGAGCACCTGTTCGTGCGCGGTAAGGTTCATCCCACGGGCCTCCTTCCAACCAGTCCATGCAAGGACTTACAGGTTGGAAAGCCCGGAGGTCTGTCCCCCACAAGGGGTATAGACGGGCACCGCGTACGCGAAGCCCGTTGACGACACTACTATCTTCTTGCAAAACCGGCCAGCACAGCTCCCGGCTGGAAAACTCCTGCCGCAAAGACACATAACCTGCAGGGAGTCTCTAGTCTTGCCTGTGAGGCATCGGCAGTTGCTAAATTATCAAGTCGCCGGCCGGAGAGCGGAATCACTCCAGTTTAATGCCGAGTTCGGCGATGTATTTGTTTTGATTGAAGGCAAACCCAGCCGCTGTTATTCGGGCGTCGCTGAACTCTATCGCCCTGTCTTGGCGTTCGAAGCTGCGCCAGAGTCGACCATAGACCAGCCCGTCGTCGTGGAGGTAGTCGTCGAGTTCGGCAGGGGAGAATGAGTCGTTATTCCACATTTTTATTGGGTAATGTTCACCATTCCTGTTCCAGGCAGTGCCTGTGCCTTGGGTGATGATGTTCACCAGTTCGTGCAGGTGTCTAATTGGATAGCGATCAATGGATGAGCCGGAAAAAAGCCTGTTGCTCAAGACTATGGCTGGTTTGATTGTCTTGACGTTCTTTAGATCGAGCTTCGATTTTTGCGAGAAATGATTGATGAATCCAGGATCGATCCAAAGGCTCAGGAATCTGTCGATTTGGAGTTTTGCTTTCTGGATGTGCCCGTAAGTGGTCTGCTGCTCGTTAGTGCTGGCGGGCAGAAGCGTATTCTTGCATTCGAATATGTATAGCGTGTCGCCAAATATCGCCAGGGCGTCGATGTCCCCCTTTTTGCTGTTGTGGTTGTATTTGACCCCTGTTGCTACGAGAGGAGTCCTCAGCTTTAGCGCCTCCGCTAGCTTGGTCGAAACAGGATCGTGAGTCCCGTCGCTGTTGAGGCGCTTCTCCTCTGTTATCAGTGCGTTACGAAATAGGTTCGAATTTGCGTGGGCTGCAAGTGGAATGGCTAGGATGTCGTCGATTAGGATGAATGGGCGATATTGTATGTCTGGGTGGTGTTTGTTGTTTTTGGGATCCCATTTGAATATTTGCACGTATGAGCTTGCCTTTTGACGGTCAAGCCCGAAGGCGCTCAGGAGGCCGATGATGCCTTCGGTGGATACTCCGATTAACATTGAGTTCCAAAAGGCAATTGGATCCTTGTGCTCCAGTTCTAAGATGCGCGGAAGTCTTGCGAGAAATATAAATCGGAAGATTCTGGAAATAATGAGAATGTCGAAAAGGGCTAGGTCCTCAGTGATCTTGAATGTCTTTAGCTCGTCTGGATTCGAATTTAGTTCGTAATATGCATTATCAAGAGCTCTGATCTCTTCCTGGAATAGCTTTTCGCTAAGGAGGATTTCTTGTCCTAGGATTTTGACGTGTGGTTCAGGTAGTGCGACGCGAAGTTGTGGGAGCCTACCTTCTGTGAGGAAGACACATTGGTTGCCAAATTTCTTGAACCACAGTTCGCATGCTTGTGTGAAAGAAGCTGCTTCGTGGTCCTTGTTCTCCCCGGCTGATGCCGACATCCATTGGTTCTTGATGAAGCCGAGAGTGAGAGACATGCCCATGCGATCTGTGGGGGGGGCGATGGTGTACTCGCCGTTTCCTGTTTTTCTGAATTTGTAGTTAAGTCGAAATACTTGGGCCTCCATTTCCTGAAGTTCATGGAGCCGATAGGCAATTAGTAGTGCAGTTTCGAATCGCTCTGGGTTGTCGTCTTTCCTGGTGAAGGCACTAAAGAATTTAGCGCTCAGAGGGGTTTCTTTGTTGAGTATGCTAATGGCAAAAGAAGCGGCTGAGGCGCTGTCTTCGATGGAGAGGCCAGCGGTGGAGCGGTCGTGTTGGGTTTGTGGCCAACGAGCGGCATCTTTGATTCCGCAAAACTGCTGCTCAACAAGCGCCAGGAGGGAAATTGCCGAATGCTTCGATTTTCTGAGCGCTAGCGCGAGAGCGAATCGCTCTTCTGTTGTTTTTGAGACCGCCTCAACGTATGTTGCGAGCGATTCTAGTTTTTCGCCAAGGTCGTCTTTTTTGAATTGTTCTTTGTATGTTTTTAGGGTGCGCCGGAGAAGTGAGGCGGCACTTGAGAGTTTGTGTGGTGGGATTTTCGATGGTCGCAGTATGTCTATGAAGGATGCTTGGTTCAGTGTTTGTTCTTTTGAGATTCGGATTGACAGTAATAGCCAGTTGTGCGCCTTTCCTTTTCGTCCGGCGCTGATGTGTTTGCCGATCTCGTTCTTGATGTGTGCGAATGCCGCTTCGTCAAGCTCTCCGGGGGGGGCTACGAGGGCTCCATTGGTCCAATCTCCATTGCCCAATGTGGAGGTGAGTTTTAGTAATTCTTCGATGGAGTACATGATGGTGTTGCTCATCTCGTTTGTAGTGAGGTGTGGTTGTTGGAGTGGTGGATGCTAGTCGCTTCAGGTTGGGATGGGGCGCGGTTTGTGTTCTCGGTGGGGGAGCTTTACGAGAGGCATGTGGCGACTTTCCTGCTCGCAGGGAGGCTGCATGTCCTCGTTTAGTTTTCAACTAGGAGCGCCCCAAAGGTCGAAGGCCCACTACTCCAGTTAGTGGGCGCGCGACCACTTTGGCTTCGTTCGACTCGTCTGCGCCCTGCTCTGGTGCCGAAGGTTGGTCCAAGCAGAGGCAGACCTATCAAGCAGAGGCAGACCTATATCGAGGAGATCAGCTAGTTACCGGCGCTGCCTTCCACCGGCGGGGTGCCCGTGGTGGGGCTGACGGGGCTGCCCATCTCCTTGTTCTTGTCCCAGGCCGGCGGCGTCACTTCCATCTTCGCCCCCTTGTTGCCCGGGGTGCCGGCGTTCGGGGTGCCCGGCTTCGCCGAGGACGAGTGATCGCTGGTGCTGTTGCTCCCCTGCTCGGTGGAGCCGGAGCCACCCACGCCCTCGTCGACGCGGTCCGGGTCCACGACGCTGTCGTCATCCGGGGCCAGGACGCCCGACGAGCCCGAGCCGCCCGTGGCCTTGTCCCAGCGCTCCGCGCTGTCCTGGGGCGCGTCCGTGGACGGCTCCTGCATGGGCGGCGCCTCGTGGTCGGTGTGGCTCTGCGCGAACGCCTGACCGGAGAAGGCGAGTGTTGCCAGTGCTGCCATCAGGGGGAGCTTCATGGGTGGCGCTCCTTCGAAGAACGTGTGTGCTTCGAAGGTGGCGACCGTCGGGTGGGAAACAAGCGCTTGACGCACACCCGACCCCCAGCCGCGTCCCCGCTCGCCGGGCGAGCAGGCGCCCGTCAGCCCGCCAGTGCTCGCGGAGGCACCGTCCCCACGGCCCAGGCGGTGAGCTTGCGCAGGAGCTCCGCGCGGTCCTCCGGCACGGAGAAGAGGTGGTCCGCGCGCGGGTAGAAGGCGTACGTGACGCGGCCCTCCAGCTTCAGCGGCGAGAGCATCTCGTAGAACTGGCCCTCGTGGTTGAAGGACAGCCCCATGCCACCGGAGAACACGAAGCAGAGGCTGACGCCGCGCTCCATGAGCTGCTTGTAGTCCTGCGTCAGCTGCGAGCGCTCCGGGTACTCGCGCGTGTAGACCTCGTCGGCCTCGCCGGCCTCTCGCAGCTGGGCGGGCAGCTTGCGCTTGCGCAGGAAGCGCGTCCACCGGCGGGGGCTCAGGTAGCGCAGGTGGAAGCGCAGGTGGTAGCCCAGCGTGCGGTACGTGTAGCCGTCGATGAAGGCCGCGCCCACCACTCGCGGATCCGCCACCGTCACCGCGTGCGCGCTGTCCACGCCGGAGCACAGGCCCATCAGCACGAAGCGCTTCTGGCCCTTCTTCTGCTCCAGGTAGTCGAGCGCCGCGCACGTCTCCTCGCGGGCGCGCTGGAACTCGTCGGCGCCGCCCTCGCGGCGGGGGCGGCTGTCTCCCAGTCCGGACTGGTCGAAGCGCAGCGTGGTGAAGCCGCGCCCCGCCAACTGGCGCGCCAGCTCCACCCACACCCGGTACGGGCCCACGTGGTGGTTGAGGCCCACGTTGGACAGCACCACCACGGGCGCTTCCGGCAGGACCTTCGCCGGGTCCGGTTCCGTGAGGATGCCCACGAGGCTCTGCTCGGGGCCGAAGGTACAGATTCGCTCGCGCATCACGCGGCCTCCTTCAGCAGCGTGGTGATGGTCTGCAGGATGCGGTTGGACAAGAGCGCGGACTCCTGGCCGCCCGCGCCCTCCTCGGGCACCAGGTGGTGCTGGAAGGGCAGGCCCGTCCTCTCCAGGTGCTCCTGGAGCCGCTGGTACTCGGGCTTCTGCGCGCTGGCCACCAGGTGCGTGCGCGTTGACGGCCACGCGGGCAGCGCGGCCAGGTCCAGCGAGAGGATGTCGTCGCGCAGGGCGCGGGGGAACGGGAAGCCGAGCAGCTCCTCGCGCACGTCCAGCGGGCTCTCAGGCCGGGGGAAGAGCGTGCGGGTGTCCCGGCGCGCCTGGAGCAACTCCAGCTCCCGGAGCCAGGCCTCGCCCTCCACCAGGGGCTCCCAGAGCACGAGCGCGGCGGTGGACAGTCCGTCCAATGCGGCGCGCACCGCGAGCGCCGCGCCCAGCCGCAAGCCCACGAGCGCCACGCGCTGCACGCCCGTCACGTCCTGCAACTCATTGACGGCGTTGCGGATGTCCTGGACCCACGTGGCCACCCGGCCCTCGTGGACCTCGCCGGCCGAGTCCCCCGTTCCGTAGTAGTCGAAGCGGAAGACGTGGAAGCCCTCGCGCGCGAGCATCCCGGCCAGCTTCCGGAAGGCCCAGTGCGTCAACATGTACTCCTGCGCGGCGGGGTAGCAGAGCACCACCCCGGTGGAGCGCTCGGCGCCCTGCGCGGGGTGGTGCATGCCAAAGAGCTGTCGTTCGGAGGTGCCGAAGAAACAGGGCGTCACGGTCTGACCATTCTCCTCAAAGGGCCGCTCAGTCCGAGCGTCCCGGCAGTTTCCCCTTCAGCTTATTGAACAAGCGTTGCGCCAGGGGAACAGAAGTCTCCGGAGTGGCAGTCTTTGGCGGCATGACGGGCTGCGTCCTGACGGCGGGCGTGGGAGCCGCCGCCGCGGGCGCCAGCTGCGAGGCCACCTGCTCCAGCGTGTTGAGCAGGAGCGTGCGCGGGTGCAGCTCCTGGTTCAGCTCCTTCTTGACGCGCATCACCACCTGGAAGGACAGGAGCGAGTGCCCGCCGATGTTGAAGAAGTTGTCGTGCACGCCCACCTGCGCGATGCCGAGCACCTCCCGCCAGATGCGCGCCAGGTGCTGCTCCGTCGGCGTGCGCGGCGCGACGAAGGCGTCCTCGACGGGACGCGTGGTACCCGCCGGAGGCGGCAGGGCCTTGCGGTCCACCTTGCCGTTCGGCGTGAGCGGCAGCGCCTCCATCTCCACGAAGTGCTGCGGCACCATGTACTGCGGCAGCTGCGAGCGCAGGTGCTTGCGCAGCTCCGTGTCCGTGTAGGCCTGTCCCGGCTTCGTCACCAGGTACGCGACGAGGCGGCGGTCACCGGGACGGTCCTCACGGACGAGGGCCACGGCCTGGGCCAGGGACGGGTGCGAGGCGAGCGCCGCCTCGACTTCGCCCAGCTCGATGCGGAAGCCGCGCAGCTTCACCTGCGAGTCATTGCGGCCCAGGTACTCGACGGTGCCGTCGGCCAGCCAGCGGGCCAAATCGCCCGTGCGGTACATGCGCTCGCCGGAGCGGAAGGGGTTGGGCAGGAAGCGCTCCTGCGTCAACTCGGGCCGGTGGAGGTAGCCGAGCGTCACGCCGTCGCCGCCGATGTACAGCTCGCCCGCGACGCCCACCGGCACGGGGGCCAGGTGAGGGTCGAGGAGGTAGAGCTGGGTGTTGGCGATGGGGCGGCCGATGCGGATGGAGGAGAGGGGAGGCTGCACGCGCCAGGTGGTGGACCAGACGGTGGTCTCCGTGGGGCCGTACATGTTCCACAGGCTTCCGACGCGGGCGAGGAGCGACTCGGCCAGCTCGCGGGGAAGGGCCTCGCCACCGACGAGGGCCTTGAAGCCGGGGCGCGGCTGCCAGCCGGCCTCCAGCAGGAGGCGCCAGGTGGAGGGCGTGGCCTGCATGACGGTGACGGCGTTGGACTCCAGCGCGGCCTTGAGGAGCGCACCGTCGGAGGCGGTGTCACGCGAGGCGAGCACCACCTGCGCACCTGTGGTGAGGGGCAGCAGCAGCTCCAGCACGGCGATGTCGAAGGAGAGCGTGGTGACGGCCAGCAGCACGTCCTGGGCAGAGAGGCTGGGGGCCTCCTGCATGGTGCCCAGGAAGTTCACCACCGCGCGGTGCGGGACGCGCACGCCCTTGGGCTTGCCCGTCGAACCCGACGTGTAGATGACGTACGCCACGGCTTCGGGCGTGACGGCGGAAACCTCGGGGGCCGTGTCCGCCTGCGACGTGGTGTCCTCGACGAAGAGGGACTTCGCCGTGGTGGAGGGCAGGGTGCTATGGAGCGCGCGCTGGGTGAGCACGAGCGAGAGCTGCGCGTCCTCGACCATGAAGGCCAGACGCTCGGGCGGGAAGCCGGGGTCGAGCGGGACGTAGCCCGCGCCCGCTTCGAGGATGCCCAGCAGGCCCACCACCATGTCCGGGCCGCGCTCGGTGAAGAGGCCGACGAGGCTCCCGGCGGTGACGCCCTCCTGCTTCAGCGCGTTCGCCACCTGGTGGCTGCGCTGGATCAGCTGCTGGTACGTGAGCGTCACGGCGCCGGAGCGCAGCGCCACCGCGTCGGGCGTGGCCCGGGCCTGGGCGGCCACGAGCGTGTGGACGAAGGCCTGACGGTCGAACGGCTTCTCCGTGGCGTTCCAGTCCACCAGCACGCGCTGCTTCTCCGCTTCGGGAAGCAGCGGCATGCGCGACACCGGCACCTCCGCGTCGGACACCGCGGCGCGCAGCAGCGTGCGGATCTGCTCGAGCATGCGGACGACGGTGTCCCGCTCGAACAGGTCGGTGTTGTAGTCCATGCCGCCGACGATGCCGTTCGCCGTCTCCTTCACCCAGAAGCTCAGGTCCAGCGGCGTCGCGTGCGCGTGCACGTGCACCTGGCCGTAGGTGAGGTCACCCAGGCTGGAGCCGCGGTTGCGCACGTCCTGGAAGGTGAAGAACGTCTGGAACAGCGGCGTGCGGCTCAGGTCGCGCTGCACACCCAGCTGCTGCATCAGCAGCTCGATGGGCATGTCCTGGTGGCCGAAGGCCTCCATGCACGTGGTGCGCACGCGCTCCAGCAGCTGCCGGAACGTCTGCTCCGGCGCCAGCTGCGTGCGCAGGACGAGCGTGTTGACGAAGAAGCCCAGCAGGTCCTCGACCTCTGGATGCGAGCGGCCCCGGATGGGCGTGCCCACGACCAGGTCCTCCTGGCCGCTGTAGCGGTGCAGCAGCGTCTTGAACGCCGTGAGCAGCACCATGTACAGCGTCGCGTTGGACTCGCGGCCCAGCTTCGTGAGGGCGGCCACCTCCGCGCCGGTGAGGACGAAGGGCTCCGTGCCGCCCTTGAGGCTCATCTGCGCGGGGCGCGGCTTGTCCGTGGGCAGCTCCAGCGCGGGCAGGCTCCCGGAGAGCTTCCCCTTCCAGTAGCGCGCCTGCCGCTCCAGCTCCTCGCCCTGGAGCCAGTGGCGGTGCCACTCGGTGAAGTCCGCGTACTGGATGGGCAGGGTGGGGAGCTTGGGCTCCTGGCCCTGGGTGAGCGCGGAGTAGATGATGTCCAGCTCGCGCAGGAACACATCGAACGACCACCCATCCCAGATGAGGTGATGGGGCATGAAGAAGAGGACGTGCTCGTTGGCGCCCAGCCGGAACAGCGTCAGCCGGAACAGTGGCGCGGCGGTGATGGGGATGGACTCGTCCGCCATCGCCTGGAGGCGGCGCAGCAGGTCCTCCTCGCGCGTGTGCGCGGGGACGGGCTCCAGGTCCACCGGCTCCAGCTCCACCGTCAGGGACGGGGCCACGTGCTGCACCGGCGTGCCTTCGTCCCACCGAACGAAGGTGCGCAGGGACGACTGGCGCTCCATCAGCTTGTTGAAGCTGAAGCGCAGCGCGCCCACGTCCAGCGCGCCGTGGAGGCGGAACGCGGAGGGCAGGTTGTAGACGGCCGTGCCCGGGTTGAGCTGCTCCAGGAACCACAGCCGTTGCTGCATGAGGGACAGCGGCGCGGGCGCGGTGCCGGCGCGGGCGGAGATGCGCTGCGCGGGGCTGGTGGCTCCGTCGTCGCCGCGCACCAGCCGGGCCAGCTTCTCCACGGTGGGCGCTTCGAACATTCGGCGCAGCGTGAGGCTGACGTCCAGGTCACGGCTCGCGCGCGTGAGGGCCTGCGACGCCAGCAGCGAGTGGCCACCCAGACGGAAGAAGTCCGCCGTGACGCTCACCCGGCGCAGCCCCAGCACGTCCGCGAAGATGGCCGCGAGCTTCTGCTCCGTCTCATCGCGAGGCGCGACGAACGCGTCCTCCTGCGACTCCACCTGCGGCGAAGGCAGGGCCTTGCGGTCCACCTTGCCGTTCGGCGTGAGCGGCAGCGCGGGCAGGGCCACGAAGTGCTGCGGCACCATGTACTCCGGCAGCCCCTGCTTGAGGTGCGCGCGCAGGGCTTCGTCCGCCGGAATCGTCTGGCCGGGCCGCGCGATGAGGTACGCGACGAGGCGGCGGTCACCGGGGCGGTCCTCGCGAACGAGGGCCACGGCCTGGGCCAGGGACGGATGCGAGGCGAGGGCCGCCTCGACTTCGCCCAGCTCGATGCGGAAGCCGCGCAGCTTCACCTGCGAGTCATTGCGGCCCAGGTACTCGACGGTGCCGTCGGCCAGCCAGCGGGCCAGGTCGCCGGTGCGGTACATGCGCTCGCCGGAGCGGAAGGGGTTGGGCAGGAAGCGCTCCTGCGTCAACTCGGGCCGGTGGAGGTAGCCGAGCGTCACGCCGTCGCCGCCGATGTACAGCTCGCCCGCGACGCCCACCGGCACGGGGGCCAGGTGAGGGTCGAGGAGGTAGAGCTGGGTGTTGGCGATGGGGCGGCCGATGCGGATGGAGGAGAGGGGAGGCTGCACGCGCCAGGTGGTGGACCAGACGGTGGTCTCCGTGGGGCCGTACATGTTCCAGAGGCTGCCGACGCGGGCGAGCAGCGCTTCGGCCAACTCGCGGGGAAGGGCCTCGCCACCGACGAGGGCCTTGAAGCCGGGGCGCGGCTGCCAGCCGGCCTCCAGCAGGAGGCGCCAGGTGGAGGGCGTGGCCTGCATGACGGTGACGGCGTTGGACTCCAGCGCGGCCTTGAGGAGCGCGCCGTCGGAAGCCGTGTCACGCGAGGCGAGCACCACCTGGGCGCCAGTGGTGAGGGGCAGCAGCAGCTCCAGCACGGCGATGTCGAAGGAGAGCGTGGTGACGGCCAGCAGCACGTCCTGGGCACAGAGGCTGGGGGCCTCCTGCATGGTGCCCAGGAAGTTCACCACCGCGCGGTGCGGGACGCGCACGCCCTTGGGCTTGCCCGTCGAACCCGACGTGTAGATGACGTACGCCACGGCCTCCGGCGAGACGTCCTGCGCCGGGAGCGCGGACTCGGGCTGCGAGGCCGTGTCCTCGATGAGCAGGGGCTTCACGCTCGTGGACGGCAGGGACGCCACCAGGGCCTGCTGCGTGAGGATGGTGGAGAGCTTCGCGTCCTCGACCATGAAGGCCAGACGCTCCGGCGGGAAGCCGGGGTCGAGCGGGACGTAACCCGCACCCGCTTCGAGGATGCCCAACAGGCCCACGACCATGTCCGCGCCGCGATTCGTGAAGAGGCCGACGAGGCTCCCGGCCGCGACGCCCTCCTGCTTCAGCGCGTTCGCCACCTGATGGGCGCGCTGGATCAGCTGCTGGTACGTGAGCGTCACTTCTCCCACGCGCAGGGCCATCGCGTCCGGCGTGGCCTGGGCCTGGGCGGCCACGAGCGTGTGGACGAAGGCCTGACGGTCGAACGGCTTCTCCGTGGCGTTCCAGTCCACCAGCACACGCTGCTTCTCGGCGGCGGGCAAGAGCGGCAGGCGCGAAACGGGCGATTCCGCGTCGGCGACCACGCCCCGCAGCAATTCTTCGTAACATGACATCCAGCGGCGAACCGTGGAGCCATCGAAGAGGTCGGTGTTGTACTGGCACTCCAGCACCACGCGGCCATGGGCCTCGGCCGCGTTGATGAAGAGGTCGAAGTTCTCGTAGTGGCGCGGGTTGCTCGCCAGGGTGCAGGTGAGGCCCTGGAACGCCAGCTGCTCGCCCGTGACGGCCTGGTCCACGTTGAACAGCACGTTGACCAGCGGCAGCCGGCTGGGGTCGCGCGGCAGCGCCAGCTGCTTGAGCAGCGTGCCGAACGTGTACTCCTGGTGCTCGTAGGCATCGAGCATCGTGGTGCGCAGCTGCTTGAGCACCTGCGTGAAGGGCGCCTCCGCGGCGACGTTGCTGCGCAGGGGCAGCGCGTTCACGCAGTGGCCCACCAGGTCCTTCAGGCCGGCCACGGACTGGCCCGCGGCGGGGATGGCCACCACCACGTCCTCCAGCCCCGTCAGCCGGTGCAGCAGCGCCTTGAAGCCCGCCAGCAGCGTGGTGAAGAAGCTGCCACCGTGGCGCGCGCCCACGCGCTTGATCTGCTCCACGAGCGCGGGCTCCAGAACGTAGTCCTCACGCCGGGAGCTGTACGTCTTGGACGGCGGACGGCGCCGGTCCAGCGGCAGCTCCAGCACCGGCAGCGAACCGGAGAACTGCTTCAGCCAATAGCGCTCGTGCTCGGCGTACTCCGGCGTCGTGGCCAGCTGGGCCTGCGCGCGCGCGTAGTCGCTGAACGTGGGCGCGGGCGACAGCGTGTGCGGGGTGCTCCGCGCGTGCGCCGAATAGAATGTCGCCAGGTCGCGCAGCATCACCGCCATGGACCAGCCGTCGCACACGATGTGGTGCGCGGTCAGCGTCAGCAGGTGCTCTTCCGCGGACAGCCGGGTCAGGCGCGGACGCAGCAGCGGCCCGGACTCCAGGGGCAGCGGCGTCTCCACCTCCTGGGCCACGAGCTCACGGACGCGGGCGTCGCGCTCGGAGGGCGGCAGCGCGTCCAGCGCGAGCAGCTCCAGCGGGAAGGGCGTGGTGGCGGCCACGCACAGCGTGAGGCCATCCGCGCTGAACGTGGTGCGCAGCGCTTCGTGCCGCTCGCTCAGGTCCTGGAGCGCGGCGCGCAGGCACTCGACGTTCAGCGGGCCGTGCAGCCGCACGGACATGGACTCGTTGAAGGCGCACGACGCGTCCGGGCCCATCTGCACGCCGGTCCACACCTCGCGCTGGGGCTCGGTGGACGTCGCGGTGAGCAGCAGCGCGGGCCCTGCGAACGGGTCGAAGTCCTCGGGCAGGTCCTGAATCGGGGTCGCGGGGGTCTTCATCGGGTCTCGCTCAGCTTGACGAACTTGCCGGGCACCGTGGGGTGCGGGACGAACCAGGCGGGGTTGCCCTGCGGATCACGCCCCAGGCGAGCGCCGGGGACGGGGGGCTGGTTGGAATCGAAGGCGGCGGGGGCCTGCGTCTGGGCGCGGGCCGTGCCGGGCAGGAAGCCCGCGTCCTGCAGCTCCGTGACGCTGTCCTGGAACGCGGTGATGAGGCGCTGCAGGTCCGCGTCCGAGTGCGCCGTGGTGAAGAAGCACGGGAAGCCATCCCAGATGTGGATGCCCTTGTCGCGCAGCAGGCAGAACAGCAGGTCCGCGTTCGCGGCGTCCGCCGTGACGAACGTCTTCCACAGCGATCCGAAGTGCTTGATGCGCAGCGGGGCGCCCACCTCGTCGAAGAACGCGTTGAGCGTGGTGGCGAGCGTGTCCGCCTTGGCGCTCACGCTGCGCTGAAGCTCCGGGCCCGCGGCCTTCATGTGCTCCAGCGCGGCCTTCGCGGCGGCGAGCGCCAGCGGGTGACGCACGAACGTGCCGGCGAAGTACGTCACGCCCACCGTGGGCACGGAGTCGTCGCCGAACTGCCAGTGGCCGCCGTCCAGCGCGTCCATGAACGGGCGCTTGCCCGCGATGACGCCAATGGGCATGCCGCCGCCCACGACCTTGCCGTAGGTGGCCACGTCCGCCTGCACGCCGAAGAGGGACTGGGCGCCGCCCGGGTGCATGCGGAAGCCGGTGATGACCTCGTCGAAGATGTAGACGGAGCCGGACTTCTGGGTGAGGTCGCGCAGCTGGTGCAGGAACTCGCGCGGCTGGAAGTCCGGGCGGCGGCTCTGCACGGGCTCCACCATGATGGCGGCCAGCGAGTCCGCGCGGGAGCGCAGGATTTCGAGCGACTCCGGCGTGCCGTAGTCCAGCACCAGCACGTCCTGCACCGCGCCCGCCATGATGCCCGGAGCGGCCGGCACGGTGCGCAGGCTCTTGGTGCCGCGCACCAGCACCTCGTCGAAGATGCCGTGGTAGCTGCCGCTGAAGATGGCGATGGTGCTTCGGCCGGTGACGGTGCGGGCGATGCGCATCGCGCCCATCACCGCCTCGGAGCCGGTGTTGCAGAGCGCCGCGCGGTCCGCGCCGGTGAACTCACAGACGAGCTTCGCGACCTCGCCGGCCAGCGGGTGCATGGGCCCCAGCTCGTAGCCGTCGTCCACCTGCTTGTGCACGGCCTGGGTGATGAAGTCCGGCGCGTGGCCGAACAGCACGGACCCGAAGCCGTTGAGCGCGTCCAGGTACTCGTTGCCGTCCATGTCCCAGAGCTTGGAGCCCTTGGAGCGGTTCACGGCGAGCGGGTAGATGAGCTCCTTGAGCAGCGGGCGGAAGCCCGTCACCACGCGCGGATCCGACAGCTGGTTGCGGTTGTCCTGGGCGTAGCGCTTGGAGCCCTGCGTCTTCGCGTTGTAGCGGCGGGTGAAGTCCTCCAGGAACGTCTGCTGGCGGGGCGTGAGCGAGTCCTTCGGCGCCAGGCTGATGCGCGCGATGGCCCCGAAGGCCTTCTTCACGTCGTACTTCACCGGGCCCTTGAGGTCGGCCTCATCCGGCGCGGCGGCCGGAGCGGGAGCGGTGGGCTGGGCGGCCTGCGGCTGCGCGGCGGGGGCCTGCTCGGCCTGAGGCTGCGCGGCGGGAGCCTGGGCGAAGGACTGCGGGACCAGCGCCTGCGCGGGCTGACCGGACAGGAGCGCGAGCTGCTGGGTCATCAGCCAGAGCTGCTGCGCGACGAGCGCCTGGAGCGTCCCGGCGGGCGCGGCCATCGCCTGGGCCTGGAACGCGGCACCGGCGGAGGCGAACTGCGCAGGCGCGCCCTGCGCGGGGAAGGCACCGACAGCAGGCATGGCCTGCGCCGGGAACGCGGCGCCCGCGGAGGGGGCGGCCTGCGGCTGTCCGAGGATGTTCGCGGTCATCTGCGCGGCCGGGGCGGCGGCCACCGGCGCGGGCGCGGTCTCCTGCGGCATGCGGCCGTCGAGGTACGCGGCGAGCTGTCCCAGCGACGCGACCTCTTCCAGCAGCTGCCGGAACGTCACCTTCACGCCGAACTGCTTCTGCACCGCGAGCGCCGCCTGCGTGAGCACCAGCGAGTCGAGCCCCAGCTCCAGGAAGCTCGCGCCCGGATCCGCGTCGGCCAGTTCCAGGCCGCTCAGCTCCTCGAACAGGTTGCGCAGAGTGGGGACAAGACGCTCGGCACGGGGAACGGGGGCGGGACTCACGGCGACTCCGGTGGAGAGGGTGGGGGCGGGCACGGGCGCCCGCTCGAGGTCGATCCAGTGGCGCTGCCGCTGGAAGGGATACGTAGGAAGGGTGACGCGCTGGCGCTGCTCGTCGGCGTGGAAGGCCCGCCAGTCCAGGGCCACGCCCCGGCGCCAGAGCTGGCCCGCGGCGGTCAGGAGGGCGCTCCAGTCCGCGGCATCGCCGGTGGACTCGCCCAGGGACGCGAACACCCGCGAGCGCTGGTCGGCCGTGGCCTGCTGCCGCGCCAGCGTGGCGAGCGTCACGCGCGGGCCCACCTCCAACATCAGGTGGTCGCCCTTGTCCCAGAGCGTGCGCAGCGCGGGAGAGAAGCGGACCGTGTCGCGCAGGTGCCGCGCCCAGTACTCAGGGGACGTCGCCTCGGAGGACTTCAGCCACGTGCCCGTCGCGGTGGAGACGATGGGGATGCGCGGCTCGGACAGGCGCATGCCCTTCACCGTCTCCAGGAACGGCGCCACCGCGGCTTCCATCATCGGCGAGTGGAACGCGTGCGACGTCTGGAGCATCCGGCACGCGGTGCCCTCTGCCTCCAGCGCGGCCTGCAGTCGCTGCACGGCCTCCGTGGGGCCGGACACCACGCACAGGCGGGGCCCGTTGTCCGACGCGATGGCCAGCCCGTCCGTCAGCTTGGGAGCCACCGCTTCGGCGGACAGTCGCACCGACAGCATGCTGCCCGGTGCTTGCGCCTGCATGAGCTGGCCGCGCTTCGCCACCAGGTGCAGCGCGTCCTCCAGCGTGAAGACGCCCGCGAGGCACGCGGCGACGAACTCGCCCACGCTGTGGCCCACGAGCGCGCCCGGCCGCACGCCCCAGCTCCACCAGAGCTGCGCGAGCGCGTACTCCACCGTGAAGAGGGCCGCCTGCGCGAACGACGTCTGGCGCAGCGTCTCCGCGGCCTCGGGGGACTCCGGGTCCTTCGGGAAGAGCACCTCGCGCAGGTCGCGCCCGAGCAGCGGCTTGAGCACCTCCGCGCACGCATCCACCGTGGCGCGGAAGGCCGGCGCGTGGCGGTACAGCCCGTGCGCCATGTCCGGATGCTGCGAGCCCTGTCCCGGGAAGAGGAACGCGACGGGCGGCGTGGACTCCAGCGCGGAGGCCTCCGGTTCGGCCGCCGTCAGCGCCCGCACCGCTTCCTCATGGGTGCCCGCCACCACGGCGCGGCGGAACGGGAACGCCTTGCGGCCCGTGGCCAGCGTGTGCGCCACGTCCGCGAGCGAGTCCTCCGGATGCGCCTGGAGGTGCGCGGCCAGCCGTAGCGCCGCCTGCGTCACGGCCGCGGGCGTCTTCGCGGACAGAGTGAGGAGCTGGCGCGGCTTCGACGGGCCGGAGGCGGGACGCTCCGGGGCCTCCTCCACCACGACGTGCGCGTTGGTGCCGCCCACGCCGAACGAGCTCACCCCCGCGCGCAGGGGGCCGGTGCCCTCCGGCCACGCGGAGCGCTTCGCCTGCACGAAGAAGGGGCTGCGCGGGAAGTCGATTTTGGGGTTGGGCGTCTGGAAGTGCAGCGTCGGCGGCAGCTCGCGGTGCTTCAGCGAGAGCACCGTCTTCAAGAGGCCCGCCACGCCCGCCGCGGCGGTGAGGTGGCCGAAGTTGCTCTTCACCGAACCGATGGCGCAGAAGCCCGTGTCGGAAGTGTGCGCGCGGAACGCCTGCGACAGCGCCTCCACCTCGATGGGGTCGCCCAGCGGCGTCGCCGTGCCGTGCGCCTCCACGTAGCGGATGGTGCGCGGGTCGATGCCCGCGTTCGCGTGCGCCGTCGCGATGGCGGTGGCCTGTCCCTCCACGCCCGGCGCCGCGAAGCTCACCTTGGCCGCGCCGTCGTTGTTGATGCCCACGCCGCGCAGCACCGCGTGGATGATGTCGCCGTCCGCCTGCGCGTCCGACAGGCGCTTGAGCACCACCGCGCCCAGGCCGTCACTGAAGAGGGTGCCGGTGGCGTTCGCGTCGAAGGGGCGGCAGTGCCCGTCCTGGGAGAGCATGCCGCCCTCCTGGTACAGGTGGCCGGACTTCTGCGGCACCGTCACGGACGCGCCGCCCGCCAGCGCCACGTCGCACTGGTGCGTCTGGAGCGCCCAGAAGGCCTGCGCTACCGCGACGAGCGACGTGGAGCACGCGGTGTTGAGCGACAGCGCGGGCCCGCGCAGGTCCAGCTTGTGAGCGACGCGGGTCGCCACGTAGTCCTTCTCGTTGGCCACCATCGCCTGGAAGGCGCCCACCCGTCCCACGATGTCCTGCCGGGGCAGCACGTGCAGCGGCTGGTAGCTGTTGTTGTGCGTGCCCGCGAAGACGCCGATGAGGCCGGGGTACGTCTCCGGCACGCAGCCGGCGGACTCCAGCGCCTCCCACGCCGTCTCCAGGAACAGGCGCTGCTGCGGATCCATCACCTGCGCCTCCTTCGGCATGATGCCGAAGAAGGCCGCGTCGAACAGCTCCACGCCCTCCAGGGTGCCGCGCGCCCGCACGTACTCGGGGGCGTCGCGCTCGGCGGCGGGCAGGGACGGGTCCACCTCCTCGCGCGTGAAGGTGGCGACGGACTCCACGCCGCCCACCAGGTTCTTCCAGAACGTCTCGATGTCGGGCGCGCCCGGGAAGCGGCCCGCCATGCCGATGATGGCCACCGGCTCCGCGCCGCCCGCCGCCTGCTGACGCTTCGCCTGCCGCGCCTCCGCCAGCTGCTTGAGCGACGGACGCGACGCATCCCCCGTCAGCACCGCCGCCAGCTGCGCCACGGTGGGGGACTGGAACAGCTGGACGATGGGGATCTCCAGCCCATGCGCCTGCCGCAGCCGCGCCACGCACTGGATCGCGAGCAGCGAGTTGCCACCCAGCTCGAAGAAGCTGTCGTGCACGCCCACCCGGTCGATGCGCAAGAGCTGCGCCCACGCGTCCGCGAGCGTGCGCTCCAGCGGCGAGCGCGGCGCGACGAACGCCTGCTGCAGCTCCGGCCGCGTGGGCAGCGGGGCGGGCAGGGCGCGGCGATCAATCTTCCCGCTGGGCGTGCGCGGCAGGGCGTCCATCACCACGAACGCGGAGGGCACCATGTAGTCCGGCACCCGCGTGGACAGGTGGCGCCGCAGCGTCCCGGCCGCGTGCTCCAGCGTGCCGTCCGGGACGATGTAGGCCACCAGCCGCTTGTCGCCGGGCACGTCCTCGCGCGCCACCACCGCCACCTGCTTCACCGCCGGGTGGCTGCCCAGCGCGACTTCAATCTCGCCCAGCTCGATGCGGTAGCCGCGCACCTTCACCTGGCCGTCGATGCGGCCCAGGAACTCCACGTTGCCATCCGGCAGCACGCGCGCCAGGTCGCCCGTCTTGTAGGCGCGCTCGCCGGTGCCGGGCTTGAGCGGGTGCGGCACGAAGCGCTCCGCCGTCAGCGCCTCGCGGTGCAGGTAGCCCTTCGCCAGGCACACGCCCGCGAGGAACAGCTCGCCGGAATCGCCCTGCGGCACGGGCTTCTTCTGCTCGTCCAGCACCAGCAGCTCGCAGCCGTCCACCGCCATGCCGATGGGCGGTAGCGCGGGCCACGCGTCGGGCGAGCCCCGGAGCACGTAACTGGAGACGACGTGCGTCTCCGACGGGCCGTAGTGGTTGTGCAGCGCGCAGCCCGGCAGCGCGGCGAAGAACGCGCGCAGGTGGTGCGTCACCTGGAGCTGCTCGCCCGCGGTGACGACCTCGCGCAGGGCCGGCGGCACCTTCTGGTGCGAGGTGGCGATCTCCGCCAGGTTCTGCAGCGCGATGAAGGGCAGGAACAGCCGCTCCACGCGCTCGTCGGCCAACAGCTGCAACAGCAGCACGGCATCCAGCCGCAGCGCGTCCCGCACCAGCACCAGCGTTCCGCCGGAGCACCAGGTGCCAAACAGCTCCTGGAACGACACGTCGAAGGACAGCGGAGAGAACTGCAGCGTGCGAGTGCCCGGCCCCGCGATGGACTGGCCCAGCTGCCACGCGATGAGGTTGGCGAGCGGACGGTGTCCCATGGCCACGCCCTTGGGCGTGCCCGTGGAGCCGGACGTGTAGATGGCGTAGGCCAGCCCCTCCAGGCTCGACGCGTCCACCGGCGACGCCGGGGCCTCCGGAGCGAAGAGGGCAGGGGACTCATCCAGGCACAGCACCGGGCCCGCGAAGGCAGGCAGCCCCGCGCGCAGCCTCGCCTGGGTGAGCAGCACCGGCGCCTTCGCGTCCTCCAACATGAAAGCCAGACGTGGCGCGGGATAGGCCGGGTCCAATGGCAGATACGCGCCGCCTGCCTTCAGCACGGCAAGCACCGCCACCACCATCTCCACCGAGCGCTCCAGGCACACGCCGACGAGCACGTCCGTGGCGACACCCAGGCCCCGCAGGTGGTGCGCGAGCTGGTTGGAGCGACGGTCCAGCGCCGCGTACGTCAGCCCCGCGCCTTCGAACCGGACCGCCTCGGCGTCAGGCGTCCGGGACGCCTGCGCGGTGAAACGCGCCACCACTGTCTGCATGAGCGCTGCGTCCACGGACTTATCCCCCGGGTCCATCAGACCGTCAGGTACCGAGCGTTTGAGATTGAAGAGAATGGGAAAGACGGGCCAATCCGGGCACGCAGCATGCCATGCCTGGAAAGGAATGATCGCGTCTGGGCAGATTCCTTACATCCGGCCGACCCCTCGGCCGCTCCCCAACCGCCACATTCAGAGAAAGCGCGAGAAGAACGCCAGCACCCTGCGTGGATATTCTTCGGGGGAGGCCTGGAGGTAGCTTTCGTGCCCCGCTCCCGGCACGCGCCACTTCTCCCACGGGCCTTGACCCTGGCGAAGCAGGTTTTCCAGGGCTGCGTCCGGCACCCAGGGATCCGCCTCGCCCGCCACCAGCAGGACGGGGCGGCCCGCGAGCGCGGCCATGTCCCGCGCGGGTTGCACGGCGTTCACGTCCACGCCCGCGCGCTTCATCACCCCCAGCGCCGGCCACAGGCCCAGGGGACCCCAGTGTCCCAGCTCGTCCTGGAGCGCCTGCGCGGGCGCCACGGCCGCGGCCTCCACCACCACGGCCTTGAGGCGCGGATCCTCGGCCGCGGCTTTCAGCACCGAGTAGCCCCCCAGGGAGAACCCGAGCGCGCCGATGCGCTTCGCGTCCACCTCCGGCTGGAGCGCGGCGAAGTCCACCGCCGCCTGCACCTGGGTCGCCTCGCGGTCGCCATAGGTGGACACTGTTCCGCTGCTCTCGCCGTGCGCGCCCAGGTCGAAGAGCACCAGCCCGTACCCGGCCCGGGCCAGGAACCGCGCTTCGGGCAACAGCTGCGTGCGGTTGCCTGACAGCCCATGGACCAGGACGACGAGCGCCCCATCGCGCGGAGGCAGGTACCAGCCCTTGAGCTGGAGGCCGTCGCGGTCCTGGAACGCCACGTCGCGCAGGCCGGCGAACTCCGTTTCCTGTGGAGGGCTGCCCACCGGCTGCCGGGGCGGGCGCACCTCCTGGGAGATGTAGCGCGCGCTGCGCACCGCGACCCAGGCGGCCATCGCCAGCAGGGCCATGCCTCCCAGCAGAAGCCCGGCGACGAGCGGACGTTTCACGCGGACTCCCGGGCCACCCACGCGTCGACCTTCGCCTCCAGCACGTCCAGCGGCAGCGAGCCCGTCAGGAGCACCTCGTCGTGGAAGGACTTCACGTCGAAGCGCGTCCCCAGCGCGGCTTCCGCCTTGTCACGCAGCTCGCGGATGCGCAGCTGGCCGACCTTGTACGCCAGCGCCTGGCCGGGCCACGCGATGTAGCGGTCCACCTCGTTGGTGACGTCCAGTTCCTGGCGCGGCGCGTTCTCCATGAAGAAGTCCAGCGCCTGCTTCCGCGTCCACCGCTTCGCGTGCAGGCCGGTGTCCACCACCAGCCGCACCGCGCGCCACATCTCGTAGGCGAGCTGGCCGAACTTGTCGTGCGGGTCGTCGTACAGACCCAGCTCGTCGCCCAGGGACTCGCTGTACAACGCCCAGCCTTCATCGAAGGCCACGTAGGACGTGAAGCGGCGGAAGTCCGGCACGTCCGTCTGCTCGGAGGCCAGGGACACCTGGAAGTGGTGGCCGGGCACGGCCTCGTGCAGCGTCAGGGGCACCATCTCCCAGACGGGCCGCGTCTCCGGGCGGTAGAGGTTCACCTGGAAGGTGCCCGGGCGCGAGCCGTCCGCGGAGGCCGGGAAGTAGAAGCCCGTCGTCACGTCCGGGGCCATGGCCTCCGGGATGGGCTCGACGACGTAGGGCTTCTTCGGCATCGTCCGGAACAGCCGCGGGAGCAGCGGGTCGATGCGGCGGGCCAGCGTCCGGTAGCGCGCGAGCAGCGACTCGCCCGTGGGCTCGTAGAAGCGCGTCTCCGTGCGCAGCGTGTCGAAGAAGCCCTGGAGCGTGCCGGTGAAGCCCGTGCGCGCCATCACCGCGTCCATCTCCGCGCGCAGCCGCTGGACCTCCGTCAGGCCCACCGCGTGGATCTCCTCCGGCGTCATCCGCGTCGTCGTGTGCCGGCGCGCGAGCACCGTGTACAGCGCTTCACCGTCCGGGAACTGCCACACGCCCACCGTCTCCGGCGCGGCGGGCAGGTACTCCGTGGTGACGAAGTCCAGGGCGCGCTTCAGCGCGGGCACCACGGTGTTCGCGATGGCGTCGCGGCCCGCCTGCGAAAGCCGTCGCACGTCCTCCGGCGCGAAGTCCTTGGGCATGCGGGTGAAGGGACTGAAGAAGCCGCTCTGCGTGGCATCCTTCACCACCTGCCGCTCCAGCTGCGGCGGGATGCGCTGGAGCACGATGCGCGGGTGGATGCGGTGCTGGCGCATGCCCTCGCGCATCAGCGCCACCACCTGATCCGCGTAGGCGCCGAAGCCCTCCAGCCGCTTCACCCAGTCCTCGTAGTCCCGCACCGTCTCGAAGCGCAGGGTGTCCGCGAGCTGGTACGCCGTCTGGAGCCCCGGGGGTTGCTTGAGCCCCTCCGGCAGGCCTCCCATCTGGTTGAGGGGCAGGAGGTGACTCTTCACCCCGTACTCTTCCAGCCACGTCTCGTGCATCCGGCGGAAGAGGTCCAGGTGCAGCCGGTCCGCGTCGCTGTCCAGCGCGGCGCGGTCCACGTCCTGGAGCCTGCGCAGCACGGCGTGGCTGTGCTGGTGATCCGCATCCAGCGCCGTGAGGCTCAGGTCATCCCATCGGTCATTCCAGCGCCGGTCCCCCAGGAGCGACGCGTAGGTGGGGTACTGCTGGAGCGAGTACTGCCACTCCGCTTCCAGCAGGGTGTGCAGCGAAGCGGACGCGGCGCCGCGCTGGGGGACGGACTCGGATGACATGGACGGACTCCGGCGTGGAAACCGCGGCTAGACGAACAGAGAAGGATCGAACTCGTCCACGTTGACCGGCAGCAGCCGGGGCAGGGGGCGCTGGAACACGCGGGCGTTGAGCTCCAGGTCGACGACCTTCAGGCCCATCGGGGTGAGCTCGCGGAATTTCTGGCTCACGTACTCGCGCAGGCCCAGCACGGCGACCTGCCGCTTCTCTTCGAGCAGGGGCTTGAGCGCCTCCGCGAAGTCCGCGCCGTCGTGGCTGGCCAGGCCGACCGCCGCCTGCGGACGCTGGGTGCGGATGTTCTCCAGGAGCTTGAGGATGCCCAGGTCCACGACCTTCTGATCCGGACGGCCGTGCAGCAGCGCCACCTCACAGCCCGCGGACTTCAGCGCGCGCACGAAGCCAATCATCGCGTCCGGAAGCTGCTCGCCCCGCGAGTTGAGCACCACCACGCAGCGCACCGGCTTGGGGAAATACGTGTCGCAGAAGGCGACGAGCCGGTCGAACTGCACCCGGTCCTGCGGCTCGGGCTTGCGCCCGACGATGTTGGAGACGGCCCAATCGACGTTCTCGGCGTCGATGAGGACGTAGGATGCGGCGGCGGGGCGGACGGATTGCATGGCGGGCACAATACGCGGGCTGCCGGCCGTTGGGGGTTTTCATCGACCCAGGCGAATTCGTTGGAACTCCTCGCGCAACAGCTCTGACACACGCCGCACCCGGGGAATATCCAGCGCGGATTTCGCGCACACCAGGTGGGTCTGGCTCCGGGAGAAGGGCCCCAGGTCCACCTCCAGAGGGACGAGGCGCGAGGGGCGGGTGAAGCGGTGCGCCATGCGCGCCATCACCATCGCGCCCAGGCCCGCCTCCGCCGCCGCGACCAGCACCAGGTAGTTGTCCGCCGTGAATGACGGACTGAAGCCGGGGATCATCGACTCCAGTTGGGGGTTGGGCGGGACTGCTTCGAAGGGGGGAGCCCAGGCCACCCAGGGCAGCTGCTGGAGCGATAGCTTCTTCGGCAGCCGGGCCTTCAGGGCCTTGGACACGAAGACGGCGTTGGGGACCTCCAGCGTGTCCACGAGCTTCAGGTCCGCGCTGGTGGGAGGCCGTCCGCGCAGCGCGAGGTCCGCCTCACCGCGCCCCAGGTCCAGGTATTGAATCTGGGATTGCACCTCCAGGCGCAGGCCCGGGTGCTTCTGGGAGACGAAGGCGGCGAAGGGGGCCAGGAAGTCGAAGCTCATGTAGGGCGTGGCCGTCACGCGCACGATGCCCCGGGGCGAGCTGTCCGCGGACTCCGCCGCGCGGTGCAGCTCACCGGCCCACTCCGCCATCTTCTTCGCGGGCACGAGCAGCCGCTCACCCGCGGCCGTGAGCGCCGCGCCATCCACGCTCCGGCGGAACAGCGCCGAGCCCACCGCGTACTCCAGCGCGGCCAGCCGCCGGCTCACCGTGGGTTGTCCGATGCGCAGCCGCCGCGCGGCCCCGCTGAAGCTGCCCGTCTCCGCGATGGCGAGGAACAGCCGGGCGTCATCCCAGGAGATATCCATGAATGGATGGCATCATGCCGTTTTCGCGGATTCCCATCCATGAGCGCATCGCGCATCGTGCCGCCTGTCCCGAACGCCCGGTGCCTCGCGCCGGAAGGAAGAAGGAGTCCGTCATGAAGTCCTCCCTGCTCGCGCTCTGCCTCTGTGTCGCTGGGTTCGCCACCGGCTGCGCCACGTCCTCGCACGGCGTCCAGAAGTCCGCGCTCGGCGTGACGCGGCCGGCGGACGCGCTGCTCGCGGAGCTGGACGTGCCCGGTCCGGTGGAACTGGAGACCGTCACCTCGTGCGACTGGTCCGTGAATCGCAGCGGCCTCATCAACCTGGACCACCCGACGGCGAAGGCGGCGCACCTGGAGGACGGGGACGAACCCGTGCAGGTCTTCTTCCACGCGCTGCGCCACCCCACGAAGGGGATGTTCATCGTGGACACCGGTGTGGAGACGGCGCTGCGGGACGCGCCGGACCGCGCGGCGCTGGGCGGCATCGTCACGAGCGCGATGCACATGGAGAAGATGACGGTGCTGGCGCCGCTGGGCGAGTGGCTGGCGAAGCAGCCCCAGCCGCTCTCCGGCGTCTTCCTCACGCACCTGCACCCGGATCACATCAGCGGCATGGCGGACGCGCCGGCGGGGACGCCCGTATACACCGGCCCGGGCGAGGCGGGCCTCCGCGCCTTCCGGAACCTGGTGGTGCAGGGCGCCACGGACCGCGCGCTGGAGGGCAAGCCGGCGCTGTCGGAGTGGAACTACACGGCCGACCCGAAGGGCCTCTTCGACGGCGCGGTGGACGTCTTCGGGGACGGCTCCGTGTGGGCGCTCTGGGTGCCGGGGCACACGCCGGGCAGTACCGCGTACCTCGTGCGCTCCACGAAGGGGCCGGTGCTGCTGTTGGGCGACGCCAGCCACACGCGCTGGGGCTGGGAGCACGACGTGGAGCCGGGCTCCTTCACGGATGACGGGCCCCGGGGCGTGGAGAGCTTCAAGAAGCTGCGCGCGTTCGTCGCGGCGCACCCGGCGGTGGAGGTGCGCTTCGGCCACCAGCACTGAGGCGTTCTGCTCCCCGGAACGCACGGCGGTAGGCGAGGGGGCTGGTGGTGACGAAGCGCTGGAAGTGTTCGCGGAAAGAGGTGGGCGAGCCGAAGCCCACTTCTTCCGCGACGGCCTCCACGGACTGCTCGGTGGTCTCCAGCAGGTACTGGGCGCGGCGCACGCGGGCGTGGAGGAGCCACTGGAGCGGGGTGGTGCCGGTCTGCTCCCGGAAGCGGCGGCTCAGGGTGCGCTCGCTCATCGCCGCCTTCCGGGCGAGGACTGGGAGCGTCAGCGGCCGGTCCAGGTGGTCCTCCATCCAGTGCAGGAGTGGCTCCAGCGACGCGCCTTCGGGGGCGGGAGGCACGTGGGTGATGAACTGGGACTGGCCGCCGTCGCGCTCCAGTGGCATCACGGCCAGCCTCGCCGCGTCCGCCGCGACCGCGGAGCCATGGTCGCGCCGCACCATGTGCAGGCAGAGGTCCAGCCCCGCCGCAGCGCCCGCGGAGGTGAGGAACTGGCCGTTGTCGACGTAGAGGACGTTCGGATCCACCTGGATGGACGGGAAGCGCCGGGCCAGCTCCTCCGTGGCCATCCAGTGCGTGGTCGCGCGCAGCCCGTCGAGCAGCCCTGTCGCGGCCAGGAGGAACGCGCCCGAGCAGATGGACGCGATGCGCGTGCCCCGGCCCGCGGCCGCGCGGAGCACCTTCACGAGCCTGGGAGATACGGGCCCGGAGACGTCCGTGATGCCGGGCAGGATGATGGTGTCCGCGCGAGCCAGTGCGCCCAATCCATAATGGGTCTTCACCCGGAACGCGCCCGCGTGGACTTCCGGCGTCAGCCCGCAGACGCGGACCTGATAGCCGGGGCCGCCGAAGGGCAGCCGGACGTGGCGGAAGACCTCGGTGGGAATCGAGAGATCGAAGGGCACCACTCCGTCCAGCGCGACGATTGCCACGGTGTGCATGTCGGGACGATGCCAGGGCCGGTGGGTTCCCGCCAAGGTAAGTCGTGGCGGGAAGTCGTCGAAAGATGGCGTTTCCGCCACTCACGGCAGAAGAGGAGCCCGTGTCATACGGACGGGGCTTCGTGGCGATGGCCGCCACGGCGTGCCAGGGACGTGTGACGGGGTGTTGATCTACCGCTTGCTGCTCCTGCTGAAGTTCGTGGGCGTGGTGCTCTACGGCGGCGGGCTCGTGGGGGCGCTGGCCGCGACGGAGTCCCGGGACCGCAAGCGCGCGGTGCACGCCATCGCGTCACCGGGGTTGGTGGTGACGTGGACGGCGGGTTACCTGCTCACGCTCCAGTTCAACATCGCGTTGACGGAGGCGTGGATCCTGGGCGGCTTGACGCTGTCGCTGGTGTCGCAGCTGGCGCTGGTGTCCATGGCGTCCCGTGAGCGGCGCACGATGGCGGGAGCGCTCTGGGCCGCCGTGCCGTTCTTCTGCGTGCTGGTGCTGATGGTCTTCCGGCCGCGCTGGCCCTGGGTGGACACATGAATGCGCTGAGACAGCTGCGGTGGGTGGCCTTCCTGGAGGGGATGTCCTTCCTGGGGCTGCTCTTCATCGCGATGCCGGTGAAGTACCTGTTCGCTCAGCCCCTGGCGGTGCGGATCACAGGCAGTGTCCACGGGCTGTTGTTCCTTCTCTTCGTGTCCTCACTGTTCCGCGCGGCGTCCGAACACGGTTGGACGGCGCGCCGTTCGCTCGCGGCGTTCGGCGCGTCGCTGGTGCCGTTCGGGACCTTCGTGCTGGACCGCTCGCTGCGGCGGGAGGAGCGGGAGCAGGGGCGAAGCCGCTCCGGCGATGCGCTCACTCCGGATTGAGCTTCAGGCGCAGGTCGACGGCGCCCTGCCGCGCTTTCTGCACGGCGAGCAACCAGTCCGTCCAGACGGCGGGGTCCGCGGGAGTGCCGTCATCGAGCAGGGACATGCTTCCCAGCAGGCCGCCCAGCTCATCTGAAGGATTCAGCGCGTACAGCCCCTTGAGGTATTCGTACATCGCCGCGTAGGCCTCTTGGATCGTGAGCACGTCTTTCATCGTGGCCTCAGGGGCGGGTGGGAGCGGAGAGCCCCATCTGGGTGGTGTAGTCGCGCGCCACCGGGTTCAGTCCACCGTTGATGATCTCTCCTTTGCGGACTTGTACCCAGAGTGGAGTGCCATCCGGATTGCGTCTCGCGGACCACATGTTGCCGAACCGGTCTCTTCCAAGCCTCGCGGATTCATCCGCCGCCAGCTCCTGAAGCAGCCTCCGATTGCCGGGTGTATCCGGGAGATGCCCTGGCGCCGAGCGGAAGATGTGTTTCGCCCTTCCTTCTGGAATGCCGATGCGAATCGGGGAAGTGCCACCCGGGGGCGTGTCCCGCGCGCTCATCGCTACCGCATTGGGTGCAAGAGAGAGCGTGACAGCCGATGCACCAACTGAGACCGCCGTCACGTCATCCACGGCCGTGAGCACCAACCCCACCTGGGCCTCCGCCTGCAGGACCGCCTGTGCGGATCCGGGGAGCCTGGGGACCTTCGCCGCCAATGCAGGGGCCGTGGAGCCGATCGCCGCCGTGGCCAGCATGGCGAAGGCTCGTGCCGCGTTGCGGCCCATGACCTTGCCGTAGCGTTCCCCTGCCTCCCTCAGCGCGTTGAACGTGGTGGCCCGGTCCGCGGCTTCCACCAGTTGCTTGAAGCCCACGATGAGGTTCCAGAAGGTGTCGACGCCCACGTAGGCGATGAGCGTGGCGGTCATGACCGCCGCGACTCCCTTGGAGAGAGGCTCTGGCACCGAGATCAGGATGAGATACGTGGTCCAGGTCCATAGAACGGTCGTCAGCACCGCCTGCGGATCGGCCATGTCCCTGAATGCATCCTGCATCTCCTCCAGGACGACACCCTGGGCGAGCGCCATGGCCAGCGCATAGCGCCCATCTCCAGTGACCGTGGGGCTTTCCAACAGCAGGCGCAGACAGTCGCCGGGCCTGCCCGTGCGATCGCACCAGCGCAGGTAGGCGCGCGTCAGCTCGGCGTCCGGGGCAGAGACATACGCCTCCGTGTCTTCGCCTGGACCGAGCGGTGTGATGCGACGGCTGCTCGGGTCGAACAGGTATGACCCGCTGCGAGGCTCCACCTGCCACAGGCGCCGGGCTGCTTCCTGGGGCTGCCTTGAGGGCTTCACGGAACGAGCCAGGTTCGCCACGGCTCTGACAAAGTCATCCGTGTCTACCCTCACCGGCGCGTCCTTCGCGCGCGGATGGAGCCTGACGGACGTGCCGCCACCTGTGTCCAGTCGCACAGTGAGAGAGGCACCACCGCATCCGGCGATAGCCAGGAGCAGGAGCGGTAACGACCAATGGATCCGCATGCGGAGCCCCCCGGGAACAAATCCGTTCCCGAGAGGCTCCTACAGTCAAACGGACCCTGTGAAGCCGTGCACGGGCGGAGGACTCCGCCACCTGACACCGAGGCCACGTCCGGATGAACGCAGCCCCGGGCGCCACACCTACCGCAGGCGGAACGAGCCCTCGGAGATGATCAGCAGCTCCACTCCGGTGGTGGCCTTGGGGCCGAAGGCCACCAGGGGGGCGGTGGCGCCGCCTCGCACCGCTGCGTCATAGGTGACGAAGGCGTTGACCACCGCGTCCGCGAGCGCCGTGGCGGACGCCTTGCCGGACTGTTCCAGCACCGTGCCCAGTGTTGCTTCGAGCGTCGCTCTGGCCTGCGCGCCCGCATGCACCGCCGAGTCGAAGGCGAGCTGGTTGCTGCTCGTCACCCCCAGCTGGGCGCCCATCACGGTCGCGCTGCCGCCGGTGGCGAGCTGGGTGTTGTAGTTCGCCCAGGCCGTCGCGGCGGCGCCGGCCGACGTGGCGGAAGAGAGGTTCGCGCGCAGCGACGTGGCGGCGGTGTTCGCCTGTTGCAGCGTCAGGTCGGTGGCGCTCGCTCCCTGGAGCAGGGCCTTCACGGCGGCCTCGGTAGCCCGGGCCTCCAGCGCGGCGGCGGCTCGCACCGACGCGTCCGCGACCGCGATGCCCGCTCCCGAGGACAGCCGCGCATCCACCGCGATGCGATAGGACACGCTCGCCTCGCGCTCCGCCTGCTGATCCTGCGCGTCGTTCGCCTGGGGCGTGGCCGCTCGCACCGCCGCGAAGAACGTGTCGTAGGCGCCCGCCGCGGACTGTCCGCCGGCATCCAGCGCCGCGTCCAACTGCGCGGACGCATCCAACGACGCGCTGAAGAGCTGCTCCTGCGTGACGGTCACGCCGGCCCGGGCGTACGCCTTGATCCGCGTGGCCTGCGCGGCGCGCACCGCCGCGCTCAACGCCTCCACCGACTCCGCCGCGGTCGCCTTGAGCTGGCCGCGCACCGCCGCCGCCTGCTCCGAGTTAAGCCGCGCGCGCAGGTCCACCGTGTCCACGCCGGCTGGCGAGTCCCCGTCCCGCACCATCTGGACGAAGACCTCCGCCTCCAGCGAGGACTCACTCGTGATGGGCGGCGCCGTGCGCACCTCCTGACCGGACTGCGGCGTCGTGGAGTCCAGCACCGCGGAGCCCACCGTGGCGGCGGACGCGCTCACCGCTTCGATGATCAACCGCTGCCCCGCGTCGTCCAGCTCCAGCGTGTAGCTGCCATCCGCCGCGACGTCGGCCTCCGCCAGCGTCGTCAGGTCGCCGGACGCCACCACGCGGCTGATCCGCACCGTGGTCGCCGCCGCGACCGTTCCATCCCCCGCCAGCGCGGGCGCGCCGTCGGTGAGTCCCTGCGACTGCTGCCCGCCTCCGTTGGTGACGTGCCCCCGGACCTTCACCTTGTCGTCGCCACCGCACGCCGCGAGCATCCAGCACACCAGTGCACCCAGAACCACTTCACCCGCGCGACGCGTCAGCATGTATGGGGAACCCCCGGCCGGGCGGAAACCGCCTCGGCGTCATGGCCGGAATTACGCACCAGGGGATCGGCTGGATTCAAGCCGCCGTCAGCTCAGCTTCTCGAGCAGGCTCCGGAGCTCGGCCTGCTCCGCCGCACTCAAGCGGCCAAGCCGCGCGCCGAACGCCTCCGACAGCATCGCGAGCCCCTTCGCCGTCACCTTGCGACCCGCCGGGGTGACCTGCAGCCGGTGCCGCCGCAGGTCCTCGGCGTCGATCTCCCGGCGCAGGAAGCCCGCCGCCTCCAGCCGCTTCACGTACACCGTCACCGTCGGCTTCGGCATGCTCAGCGTCGCCGCCAGCTCGGCCGGGTAGGGGTGCTCCTCCACCTGCGACAGCACGAACAGCTCCTTCGTGTCCAACCCCAGCCCGGCGATGTCGGGGGAGACACCGGAGATGACCGACATCAGCAGGTTGTAGTTCAGCGACCAGATCTTCGCCGGGTCGATTTTCGACATGGGCCCTTGCGCGGAAATTGGTACAAAATTAAATCAACTCAAGGCTGAACCAATTCGGCCTCCCTGAAACGGTAACACATCCCCAGGAGACCCCATGCCTCTCGACCATTACGTCACGCTCGGCCGCTCCGGCCTGCGCGTGAGCCCGCTGTGCCTCGGTGCGATGACGTTCGGTGAAGACCTCGGCTGGGGCACCAGCGTGAAGGAGTCCGAGCAGATCATCGACCGGTTCATCGAACTGGGCGGCAACTTCATCGACACCGCGAACTTCTACACGAAGAGCCATTCCGAGAAGATCATCGGCGACCACGTCGGCAAGCACGCTGCCCGGCGCGACCGCCTGGTCATCGCCACGAAGTTCAGCGGCAACCTCTACCCCGGGGACCCGAACGGGGGAGGCTCCGGCCGCAAGTCCATCATCTCGGCGTGCGAGAACTCGCTCCGCCGCCTGCAGACCGACTACATCGACCTTTACTGGCTGCACAACTGGGACAAGCACACGCCCATCGACGAGACGATGGGCGCGCTCGAGGACCTGGTCCGGGCCGGCAAGGTCCGCTACCTCGGCGTCTCCGACACGCCTGCTTGGAAGGTCGTCGAGGCCAACGTCACCGCGCGCTTCCGGGGCTGGTCGGCCTTCATCGGGTTGCAGATTGAGTACTCGCTGCTCGAGCGCAGCGTGGAGCAGGAGCTGGTCCCCATGGCCCTGGAGCACGGGCTCGGCATCACCCCTTGGTCCCCGCTCAAGAGCGGCGCGCTCAGCGGCAAGTACACCCGCAAGAACGCGGGCCAGCTGAAGGGAGACCGAGGCGCCTTCATCGAGCCCTACCTGAACGAGAAGACCTACACCGTCGTCGACGCGCTCGAGGCCATCGCCCGTGCGCATGAGAGCACCCCGGCGCGAGTGGCGCTGGCCTGGGTCATGGCGAAGCCGGGAGTAGGCTCGACCATCATCGGCGCGCGGACGCTCGCGCAGTTGGAGGACAACCTGAAGGCCGCTGCCGTAAAGCTCACGGCCGAGGAGGTGGGCCGGCTGGATGCGCTCACGAAGCCCGCGTTCGGGTTCCCGCAGAGCATGGAGCCCATCTTCCCCGCCATCCACAACGGCGGGACGACGGTGAACGGCATCCAGATGCCGGCTTCCCCCTTCGGCGTGGAAAAGGGCGACAAGGTCTACTGACCGCCGTCACCGACGAGGCCGGGGCTTCGTGCCCGGCCTCGCCTCCTCGCGCGCGAACGCATCCGCCACGAAGTCCCCGAACACGCGGACGCGGGGCGACAGGTGCCGGCGCTCCGGATAGACGACGAACACATCGGGCCCCGGCGAGTGCACCTCGCTGAGTACGGCCCGCAGCCTTCCGGAGGCCAGCGCCTGCGTGGCGACGAACTCCGGGATGCGCGCGATGCCCACACCCTCCTGCGCCAACGTCAGCAACGCTTCGTTGTTGTCGGACGCGAAGGGGCCGGGCACCTCCACCTCCTTGCCATCCAGTCGCCACGGGACGCGCTGGCTGCCGCGCAGGTAGGCCAGACACGCGTGGCGCTGGAGGTCCGCCACCTTCCTCGGCGTGCCGTGCCGGCGCAGGTACGCGGGCGAGGCGCAGATGACGGCGCGAGACTCACCCAGCCGCCGTCGCACGAGCCGCGTGTCCGCGCTCTCCCCCATGCGCAGCCCCACGTCCACGCGCTCCTCCACCAGGTCGATGAAGCGGTCCGTGAGCCCCAGCGCGCACTGAATCTGGGGATACGCGGCGAGGAACGCCGGCAACCGTGGCACCAGCCAGTGACGGCCCAGGTCCATGGGCGCGGTGACGTGCAGTGGGCCCCGTGGGCCTTTCGACTCGCGCAGCTCGCCCTGCGCCGCCTCCAGCTCCGCCACGATGCGCTGGCCCCGCTCGAAGAGGGACAGCCCCTCCGGTGTCGGCTGGAGCCGCCGCGTGCCTCGCTGGAGGAGCAGCACCCCCAACCGGCCCTCCAGGCGGGCCACCGTCTTGCTGACCGCGGATGGGGACACGCCGAGCGCCCGGGCCGCCGCGCTGAAGCTGCCCGTTTCGAGCGTGCGCACGAAGGCACCCAACCCGGCGAGCGGCTCCTGGATGAGGGTCATTCGAGAACTCTAGGAACAGGACATGTGCCCGGCAAGCCACTACCCGGCCATGGGGGAACAGTGCAGGTTTCCTCCCATTCACGGGAGCGGACCATGAAAGTCTTCGTGTTGGGCGCGACGGGGTACATCGGCGGGTCGGTGGCGGCGCGGTTGATGGCGGCGGGGCACCAGGTGGTGGGCACCGCCCGGACGCAGGACAAGGCGAAGGAACTGGAGGCGCGCGGCATCCATGCGACGGTCGCTTCGTTCGACGACCTGGACGCGCTCGCGCGGCTGGCGAAGGAATCCGACGCGGTCATCAACGCGGCGTCCGCGGACGAGCGCAAGGTGGTGGAGGCGCTTCTCGCCGCGCTGAAGGGCTCCGGCAAGCACTTCATCCACACCAGCGGCTCCAGCATCGTCGCCACCGACGCGGGCGGCGAGCTGACGGCGGGCGTGCACGACGAGGACACGCCCATCGAGCCCGTCCCGGAGAAGGTGGCGCGCATCTCGTTGGACAAGACGGTGCTGGACGCCGCGAAGGACGGCATCCACACGAACGTCATCTGCCCGTGCCTCGTCTACGGCAAGGGCCTGGGCCTGAACCCGGACAGCGTGCAGCTGCCGCCGCTCATCCGCTACGCGCGCGAGACGGGCACGGCGCGCTACATCGGGAAGGGGGAGAACGTCTGGTCCAACGTGCACATCGAGGACCTGGCGGACCTGTACCTCCTGGTGCTGGAGCGCGCGCCGGCCGGCACGTTCTTCTTCGCGGAGAACGGCGAGGCGAACTTCCGCGACGTGGTGACGGCCATTGGCAAGAGCCTCCGCCTGCCCGTGGGCAGCATGCCGCTGGCGGATGGGGAGAAGCGCTGGGGCGTGGAGCTGGGGCGGCTGGCGCTCGCGTCCAACAGCCGCATCCGCGCGAAGCGGGCCCGCGCGCTGGGCTGGAAGCCGCACCGGCCCTCCGTGTTCGACGTGCTCGCGGAGCTGAAGTAGTCGAACACCCGCGAAGAAGGCCACGAGCCCGGCAAGGCTCGCGGCCTTCTTCATTCACGCCGGCGTCAGTCCGCCAGCATGAAGCCCACCTTGTACTTGCGCGCCTGCGCCGGGAAGCTGCGCGCCACCGCGTCCGCCACGTAGCCGGAGAGGTTGGGGAACACGTAGTCGCGCTCGGCGGCGGTGTTCAGCCCCAGCCACGAGGCCAGCGTCCATCCGTACTGCTCCACCGTGAGCGTGGGAATCCAGCGGCCGCGCTCGTCCGTGGATCCGTCCAACGAGCCCGACAGGTCCAGGTTGGGGAAGGTGCCGTAGAGCCTCTTGCCCGCCACGCGGTTGCCCAGGACGATGGCGTGGCCACCCCAGGCGTGGTCCGTGCCGCTGTCGCCGTTCTCCAGCAGCGTCCGGTTGAAGTCGCTCATGGTGAAGAGCGTGGCCTGCGGCGCGTTGGAGCCGAACGCGGCCTGCGTCTCCAGCAGCGTCACCGACTTCTGGAAGGCGTCGAGCGCGAAGTCCAGCTGCTCCAGGAGCTTCGGCTGGTCCACGTCCTGGTTCTGGTGCGTGTCGAAGGAGCCGAAGCCCACGGAGAACACCTGACGCTTGAGGCCCAGGCCCGCGTTGCTCACCGGCATCGCGCCCGCCACCAGGTCGCGCACCACCTGGTAGAGCTGCGTGTGCAGCGTCCACTTCACGGTGTCCTCCGGCGGCAGCGTGGGCACGAAGTAGCCCTCGATGGTGTCGCGAGTGGCCTGCGGCAGCTGCGCCCACGCCGCGTCGCGCGCGGCGGCGCGGGCGGCGGAGAAGGTCTGCGCCGTGGTGAACACGCCCGCGTAGGCCGTCTCCAGCACGTTGGAGTCCTGCACCGTCATCACGTCCGCCAGCGCCGCCTGCTGGAGCAGATCGAAGTCCGACGCCGGGGTGTTGACGGTGCGGAACGCGAGCGTGCCGTCCGGGGCGACCATCATGGGCTTGCGGTCCACGCCCGCGCAGAAGCGCGGCTTGCCTCCGAACGACGTCACCTCCGGGTAGTCCGGCGGCGTGCTGGTGTTGAGCACGTGGAGCTTGTCCGCCGTGCGGCCACCCCAGCCCGTCACCTTGATGTCGGAGGTGACGGTGCTGGAGCCGGGGTTGGCCAGCGCGCTCGCCCAGGCGTCCTGCTGGTCGCTGTGGGAGAAGAGGTTCTCCGGAACGGTGGTGCCGCCAGCCAGGTAGTCCGCCTTGGTCAGTGGGAGCACCAGCGGGCCCACGTTGCACACGAACGCGGCGCGGCCCGCCTCGAAGTGCGCGCGCAGCTTCGAAAGCGTCTTGGGCAGCGCGAACGAGCCCGCGGCCAGGTCCGTGGGGTTGATGAGGTCCAACTGGTCCGTCTTCAGACCGATGGTGGGCCGGGCGGCCAGGTACTTCGCGTAGGCGTTCGTCTCGCGCGGGATGAGGATGTTGTTGCTGTCGTTGCCTCCCAGCAGGAAGACGCAGACGGCGACGCGGCTGCCGGAGTAGCCACCGATGGTGGCGGCGTGGGCGTTGCCCACCCAGCGGGGAAGGGCGGCGGCGGCGGCCAGGAAGCCCAGGCCCTGTGTGGCGCGCCGGAGGAACTGGCGACGGGTGGTGGTCATGGGGTTCACCGCTGGATCTGGAAGGAGGGGGAGAGGAGCGTCAGGTACAGCGCCAGCTTCTTCTTGCGGATGAGCGAGTTCGCCCGGCTGTCACCCATCGCCGTCAGCAGCTTCTGCTCCAGCTCCGGCGCCATCGTGCCGTGCAGCCAGTAGCGGCCCAGGTGCGCGACCAGGTCCGTGGTCGTGGACGGAAGCAGGTCGTAGTCCACGGTGATGCCCGCGTTGGCGGCGGTGTTGGCGTAGAGGAACTCGTGGAGGAAGTTGGCGCGGGCCGTGATGGTGGCCGTGTCCAGGATGCCGAACTCCGGTCCGACCAGGCCGTCCGCGCCCGGCAGCGGCGCGTTGGGCGGGTAGAAGCTGAACACGGAGGGCGGACGGCTCACCCACTGGTTCATCGCCTTGCTCCAGTTGCTGAGCTTCAGCCCCGGGTCCTTGGTGGCCGTGTCCAGCGTGGGATCCAACCAGCGCACCACGTTGGTGACGAACAGCGCGGGCGAGCGCAGGTGGCCGTAGCCGGGCCGCAGCGCCACGGGCGGCTGGGCGCCGCGCGCCTCGGTGTCCTCCAGGATGGCGCGCACCACCGCCTGGAGGTTGCCGCGCGCGCCGGTGCCGTCGTTCTTGAAGACGTTGGCCACGCGCTTGACGTAGGCGGGCGTCGGGTTGCTCGTGACCAGGTGCTGGATGAGCTGCTTGCTGATGAAGGGCGGGACGTTGGCGTCGTTGAAGACGTTGTTCAGCGCCTGGTTCAGGTGCGTGGTGATGTTCCCGCCCGCCGAGGTGGTGACGCCCCGCAGGAGCGTCTGGCTGCTCGTGTCGTGGTTGTCGTTGCAGGCCATCAACGGGTTCTTGTAGTCGGGCGTGGAGATGGCGGCGCCCTTCGCCGGACACGCGGTGGCGTTCCACGTCCAGCCGGACAGGGCATGCGCGAAGGCCTTCACCTGCTCCTCACTGTACGCGCGCTGCCGGTTGCCGCTGGCGTCCAGCGCCGGGGTGCCGTCCAGGTTCAGCTTGTCCGTGCCCAGCGTGAACAGCTGGAGCATCTCCCGAGCGTAGTTCTCGTTCGGGTCGATGGGGTTGCCCTGCTTGTCGAAGGCCCGGTTGTTCGCCATGTCCAGGTAGCGGCCCATGGCGGGGTCCTTCGTCACGGCCTCCAGCAGCACGCGGAAGTCGCCGAAGGCGTGCTGCGACAGCAGGTTCATGTACCCCGCGAGCGCCACCTTGGAGTCCACGTACGGCGTCCGGGTGGACTCCGGGATGCCGTTCTGGGAGACGACGAGGATCTGGCTGAGCGCGAACGCCACGCGCTGGCGGAGCTGATCCTCCCCCGTCACCGCGCGCTGGAAGAACTGCGAGGCCAGGTCCTGGGCGCTCTCCCCGTCGTACGGCGTGGCGGGCTGGAGCGCGAACTGCTCCGTGAGCGACTGGGTGATGCCCTGGGCAATCACCCGCTCCACGGTGCCCACCGGCGCGGGGGCCACGCCGCGCGCCAGCTTGGGACCGAAGGAGGACTGCTCCAGGAAGCGGATGCTGTTCGCCTCGGTGGGCGTCTCCAGGGACTCCGCGGCCTGCTCGGCGCGGCCCAGGACTTCCTGCTGTTCGTGGGGAGGGGACTCTGTTGCGGAAGGCCCGTCGGCCTGTGTGCAGGACGTAGCGCACAGGACGAGGGCCAGGGCGGTGCGACGAAACATCCGGAACCTCCTGGAGACTGCGGGGGTGATCGACCCCGGAACGCCGGGGCCGCGACGTCGCAAAAGATTCTAAGAGATAGGTAAATTCATTGAAAGCGGCTTTTTCTGGTAGTGCCGGAACCATGGGATGCCGGAGGTTTCCCGGGTGGGTGCTCGGGTCCTGGGGCCCAGGTGGTGTAGAGACGACCGGGTGAGTCGTTCCCTGGTCCCCACGCGCCCCGTCTCCACGGCCGCCTTCCATGGCGTGACGCTGGCCTTCTTCACGGGCTGCGCCGCGTGGCTCGTGCGCGAGTCGCGGGAGCTGGGAGGCCGTCCCGGGATGATGGCGCTGGGCGTGGCGGTGGCCGCGGCGGGACTGGCGCTCGTGGCGCTGGGCGCGCTCGTGGGGCTGCTGCGCGGCGGCAGGCTCCTGGCGCTGCGCTCGCGCGCGGAGATGGGCACCTATGCGCTGGTGCTCGCGACCATGGCGGTGCTGGCGCTGGTGGGCCTGCGGCTCTTCTCGTCGGAGGGTCGGCCCGCGCTCGCCGCGTTCTGCCTGGGCGTCGCCGGGTGGCTCGCGGGCGTGGGCCTGCATGGAGTGCCCGCGCTGTTCCTGGGCCCCACGGGCTTCATCGATTCGCTGGGGCGGCGCACGCCGTTCTCCCGGCTGGAGTGGTTCACGTTCCAGCGGGAGACGGGGGACCTGCCCCGCGTGCGCCTCCAGGCGGGGCACGGGACGCGGCTGCTGCTGGCCGTGCGGCTCGCGAGCGCGGACGAGGACGCGGTGCGGACCGCGCTCGTCGGAGCGGGCCTTAGCGCCCGGCGGCGGTAGCGTCCTTCCACGGGTCTCCGCCCACGCCGAAGGCCTCCAACTGGAAGGACTGCGTGCCGGAGACGCTCACCAGGCCCAGCACCGGGACGCTGGGGGACCACTGGGCGATGACGCCTCCGGCGTACGAGTACTCCGACACCGCCAGCTTCTTGCCGGCGATGGTCTCCGTGGTTGTGCGCAGGGGGTGGGGCCTCCGGTCGGCGCCTGGCTGATTGAACGGCGCGGGCGTGTCGTTCGGCGGACGGCCGGGCACGCGCAAACGCATGAGCAGCACGCTCTTCGCGCTGAAGCGCTCACCCTCCACCAGGAAATCGAAGCCCACGCGTCCGGCGGCGGGCACGTCGAGTTCGATGAGGACCCAGCGGCCGCGCTTGCCCTCATGGCGTCCCGGACCGCCCAGCTTGATCACGAACTGCGGGGGCCCGTCCGGCGACGTGTTCACGTAGCGCGCCCAGCCGCCTTCACGTACGACGAGCGGCAGGCCGAACAACGCATCCGGCGCGCTGCCCTGCGCTCGCGCGGGAAGGGCTCCCAGGCCCACGAGCAGCAACGCGAGCAGCGTCAGCAGCCGTCCCATGCGTCTCCCGGACTTGTCCGGCGCGGAGCCCCGGACCGATAGTGCTGTTCCCATGCGCCGCCTCCTGTGTCCCGTGTGCACCGCCGTGCTGCTCTTCGCCACGCCGGCCATGTCCGCCGCGCCCGACGCGGGCATCGCTCCCGCCCCTGCCGCCACGACGGTGGCCCCATCCGACTCGGGAACGCCCGGCCCCGCGGATCCGCCCATCGCTCCCGACCGCCTCGCGGAGGCGCGCGCCCTGGTGCCGCCGCTGCTGCTCTACGGCCAGCTCCAGCCCGTCGTGGGCACGTGGGTGGAATACACCGTCCGTTCGAAGCAGGTCACCTTCCCCGTGCGCGCCGCCGTCGTGGGCGAGACGCCGCGCGAACGCGACACGCTCTACCAGGTGGAGCTGGACTACCAGACGGCGCCCCGCGCGCTCATCATCGCCTGGGTGGCCCGCGCCGGTACCGGCCGCGCCGTGGTGGAGCGGCTGGCCATCACCGTGCCGCCCAACACCCCCGTCGCCATCCCGGTGGACCTCGTCGCGGACCACGCCGCGATCCGGGGGGCGCTCGTCCGCCAGCGAGACACCGACGTGCGCGCCGGCCCCTTCGCCGGCAAGGGCCGCGAACAGACCTTCCGCGTGGAATCCGGCCAGCAGATGACCGTGGTGACGGCGGCCCGGGTGCCCGTGTTCGGCGTGGAGTCCCTGCGCGACGCCGAGGTCACCTGGACGGCGCAGAAGAGCGGCGCCGGTGCCCGGCCCACGCTGGACTCCGTGCCGCTCACGCTGCCCCGGCTGCCCGTGCCCTGAGCCGAGGGCATCTGCTTCAGCCGAAAGGGTAGCCCAGCACGCAGTAGAAGCCGCGGATGTAGATGGTGAGCGCCGCGAACATCTCCGGCGCGAACGTGGTGATGGCGCCGACGCCGAACATGAACGCCATCAGCAGCACCGTGAACTCCGCCATGGCCTGCCCCCGCGAGCGGGGACGCCGCATCCACCGGTAGCCACGCGACAACCAGCCATTCATCGATTCGACTCCTGGGGAAGGGGGGCACGCTCGAGCACGAACGTGATGAGGGATTCGGGGGGACCGTCCTTGTCGAGCGGCGCCAGCGTCAGCGACAACCGCTCACCGGGGCGCTCGAAGTCGAGCACCTCCACGCCGCGCGCGAGGCTCCGGCCCGAAGGCGCGTAGCCTCGGGAGGGCATCTGCGCCCGGTAGAACTCCGCGAGCATCTGGGGCGTGCCGTGCGCCACCTGCGTGAGCGTGGTGCTGCCCGCGCCCAGGCCTTCGCTGCCTTCATCCACGCGCAGCACCGTCACCGCGCCCGGCGGCTGCGGCAGCGCCGCGGGCGCCGTGCCCTGCAGGTGGATGCCCTCGCGCGCCTCAACGACCGAGGGGAACACGAGCGTGCGCGTCGCGGCGCCGCCCACGCGGATGGTGGTGACGGCGACCAGCGCGCCCATCCGCTCGTCGTAGTAGTTCACGGAGCCGCCCCCCGCGCCGTCGTCCTGCGTGACGATGTGGCGGCCCCGCAGCCGGAACTCCCGCGCGTAGAACTCCAGCACCTCGCCCGGCGGGTGGTCCGTTTCGAAGTAGCCCATCTCCATGGGGCTGCCGTTGGTCACCAGCTGGCCCATGGGCACCATCACCGCGCCGGGGAAGGGCGGGATGAGCCGCTGCACCCGGCCCACGCCGGCATCCGGAAACGGCGGCGCCGGAGGAAGGGCGACCTGGGGCGTGGCGGGTGGCCTCGCCGGGGCCTCCGTCGACGGGGCCGGCGGGTCCTTGAGCAGCGCGGCGGTGGCCACGAGCGCGAGCAACCCGCCCAGGCCCAGCCAGCGCGTGAGCGCGCCCGTGTGGTCCGTCAGTCCGCTCATGGGACGCAGGCGTCGCTGTTGTAGCGGAAGTACGCCGCCGCCGCCGTCGTGGACTGCGTGTAGACGGACTCCGGCTGGTTGGAGATGATCGCGCCCTGGAAGAAGTTTCCCCGGCACCGGTACGAGCGCATGGGCCAGTTGTCGCCCCGGCCTCCGGAGTTGGAGAGGCCGCGCTTCGTCCGGATGTCGTTGGGCTCGCAGTTGCCGTAGCAGTAGCTGGTGTCGTTGCGCCAATAGGCGGCCTGGAGCACGTCGCCGGGCACCGTGCGCGTCGGCCGGACCGCGTTGAACCGGCCCGCGGCCGTCACCTCGCGGATGACCACGGACTGGCGGATGTATTCGTCGGAGAAGGGGAAATCGAGCCCCAGCACGGACAGCACCGCCGAGATGGAGTTCATCGCCCCGCCGCTGACGCCCGCGTAGACAATCTGGCTGGAGCGGTCATGCGTGAGCTGCTCCACGCGCGGATAGGTCTGCGATGGAGCGTCCCCCGGTCCCCACGCCTTCCACGTGTCGTGGAAGAGGTAGAAGTGCTCCTGGAAGTTCAGGTCCAGCTGGTTGCCGTCGAAGCCCGTCGTGTAGAGCGCCACTTCCCGGGGGATGATGTGGTTGATCATCCGGACCTGCACGTCCGCCTGGACCGCCCCCACGCTGGGGTCGAAGCCCATGTTCTCCGCCAGCTGCGCGGGAGAACCGCCCAGCGCTCCGATGGCCGCGCCCGCGATGCCTCCCACGCCGGCCTGCCCACCCATCTTGGACATGTCCGTGCCTTCGAGTGGCGCGTCCGCGTTCTGGGCCTGCACCTGGATGGTGAGGCCGTTGCGGTAGGCCGTGCCCAGCGTGCCCGTCTTGGTGGAGCCGTCCAGGTCCTGGTAGCGCTGCCTCGCCTCCGCCGCGACGGTGGACAGGTCCTGGCGCACGGTGCGCTCGAAGGCGACGAAGCGCGCCATCTCCGCCATCTTGATGCGCGCGCGCTGGACCTCCCAGAAGTAGTTCGCCCAGAGGACGAGCACGACGAGCAGCGGCGCCAGCAGCGCCAGCTCCACCGTCGCGGCTCCCCGTGAGGCACGGCGGCCCGGGCGCATCAGTAGTTGATGCCTTGAATGAGCCATTCGCTGTCCTCCCAGGCGGGCACCAGCCACTTGAGGTGATCCGCGTCCCAGTGCGTCTGCACGGGCGCCAGGCGCGCGGTCCAGAGCGGGTTGAAGAAGTTGGGCTCCTCCTTCCACGCATTGGGGCGGTGGTAGATGGCGCGGCCCACCGCCATGGCCATCATGCCGCCCGTGCGCTGGCGGAAGTCCGCCGCGTAGCCGTCCTGCTTGCCGCCCACGTACTCCCAGGTCATGTCCAGGTACGACTCGCGGATGCCCTCGTCGTTGTTCTCCGCGGTGTTGTACTTGCCGTCGCCGCTGCCCTCCATGAACGCGTTGCGCTTCAGGTTCTCCAGCTCGTAGACGGGGGCGCCGCCGGTGCGGTCCGCGCCCATGTCCTTGCCCAGGACGATGAGGTTGCACGGGTAGCCGAAGTGGTTCTGCCGGGGGCTGACGAAGCTGGTGTCGGACGTGATGAACGGCGTGATGCCCAGCCACGGGTGGTGGTCATCCGTCTTGTTGGAGCCGTATTCCTGGTGGAAGCCACCCCGGTTGTCCGCCGCCGCCCGGAAGCGCAGCCGGAAGACGTCGCTCCAGCCGAAGATGAAGCAGGTGGGGCGCACCTCGATGCGGATGTCGTCCGACGCGAAGAGCTGATCCTTGCGGTTGTTCTCGAAGTTCTCGTCGAAGCTCTTGATCTGACTGTCCGCCGTCTTGCGGATGCGCAGCTCGCCAATGACGACGCACAGCCGGAACTCCCATTTGCGGCCAATGAGGATGGGCCCCTCGCCCTCGGCCGTCCACGGCCGGCGCACGCCGTTGGCCAGGTTGCCCATGAGCAGGCGGTACTTGGCCATGTTCGGATCCGACAGCTTGTTGCCCGTCACCAGCTTTCCTCGCGTGAGCATGCCGGTGGGGTCCACGCCCATGGTGGGACTGCTGCTGAAGGGGCCGTCGTCCAGGACGTGCAGGAAGTTCTTGGCGTTGGAGTAGTTGATGTCGCTGGGGTTTCCGAACAGCGAGGCCACGGACGCGTTGTTGAAGGACTGCCCGGAGTCCATGTCCTCGGTGACGTCCGCGCGGGGGTCGGTCTGTTCGATGACGTTCCCCCGTCCCTTCGTGGTGTAGAGGTCGAAGAGGGTTCCCGTGAGCATGGCCTCCTGGGCCAGCCACAGCGCGACGTTGAGCGCTGTAATCACGGGGATGAGCAGTCGTGAGACGGTCTCCACCGTGACCTTCCAGGCTTTTATCGCCTGGGAGACCGCCGCGAAGACGGCGCCGATGCCGGGGATGTATTGCAGGTACTTGGCCGCGACGCCGATGGTGCGGTCCAGGTACACCGCGTGGCTCACGAAGGACATCAACGTGAGCATCGCGGAGTAGTGCACGATCATCGCGCGGTTGGTGTACGCGAGGAAGTTGTAGGCCCGCGCCTCCTTCACCGCCAGCGAGTACGCCTGCGCGTCCGCGGCGTCCTGCAGCTTGATCTTCTCGTAGACGCCCTGGCCAATGCCCACCGACGTCATGATGGTGACGGCCAGCACCAGCATGACCACCACCCCGAGCACCATGGCCTGCCCGCGCTCGTCGCGCCGCAGTCTTCGAAGAATCCGGAACATCGCTAGCCGTCCACGGCGCACGAGGTGGGGCCGTGCGTGCCGTTGAGGAGGTTGGACTGCATGCGCATCGAATAGGTGGCCACGACGGGGATGGCGAAGACGTTGCTGTCCGCGAGCGTGCGGATCTTCTTGTGGTCGTTGCTCTGGCCCGCGCCCTCGTCCTCCAGGTGGTCCGTGAGGCTGCCGCCGTTCACCTTCTGGGTGGTGAAGTTGACGCCCCGCATGGCCAGGCCGTTGAGCGCCTCGCGGCCCATGTAGAAGGCGTGCAGTTGCCAGTTCGCGAACGGGATGCGCATCTCGTAGAAGTACGTGATGCGCACCGTGAGGAGGTTGGCCTCGATGACCTGCGCGTTGCGGACGTCGTCGAAGTCCACCTCCAGGCCCGACAGGTGCGAGCCATAGGAGGAGAAGAGGGTGGGCAGCTGGCTGCGCCGGGGGTTGAGCACCTCCACCCGCACGCGCTCCAGGTTCACCTGCTGGTAGCGCTGGTTCTGGGCCGCCAGCTTGTCGTCCGTGTACGCGTCATGGACCAGCGCCACGTTGATGAGCGTGTCCACGCGGCCCTTGCCGCCGGACCTGGGCGGACCCAGGGTGGGCAGCAGCGCCACGTAGGCGGCGTCCTTCATGATCTCGCAGTCGCCGCTGTTGACGATGCCCGCGCGCGCCGCCCGGTACGCGGCGTACTCCGTCATCAGCCGCGCGTGGTGGAGCGTCCCCAACTGGATGATTCCCAGGATGAGGAACACCATCACCGGGATGACCAGCGCGGACTCCACGAGCGCCTGACCCGACTCACCGGGATGGGTTGAATGGGACCTTTTCATGGGACGTCCAATCTTCACACGGCGTGTTACCGGGATGCCAGTTGGCGGCCCCTCGGTCGGCCGCCAGCCTTCCCCACGAAACAGGGCGGTATCCAATACACGACGTAAAAAGACGGTATCGGACACGTGGACGCGCCGTGCCGAAAGGGGCCACCCGCCGGGTGGAGGCGAAAGCTACCGGGAGCGCTTTCCGGGTTTCGGGCCCTGCACCAGCGAGGCGACGAGGGTCCGCGCCAGCACTTCCGCCGGAGATCCCTGGAATCCGGAGCAGGTGAGCTTGAGGCTGATGATGCCGTGCAGCCCCGCCCAGAAGACCTCCGCCAGCTGCTCCGCGGGTGTGGCCTCCGGAGCCCGGCCGGCCGCCTTCAGGTCCGCGAAGGCCCTCACCAGCAGTGCGAAGGACCGGGGGCCCTCGCCGTGCAGCTTGTCCTGGAAGAGCTCCGCGGACAGCTTGGGGTCCTCCATGAAGATGAGGCGGTAGGTCTCCGGGTGCTCCAGGCCGAAGGCCACGTAGGCCTCCGCCATGCGTGACAGCCGCTCCACGGGCTCCTTCACGGTGGCCGGCGGCTCCAGCGCCGCGAGCAGCTCCTGGAAGCCGCGCACGCACAGCTCCCGCGCGATGGCGTCGCGGTTCTCGAAGTGCAGGTAGAGCGTGGCGGGCGCGTACTCCACCGCGTCCGCCAGCTTGCGCATGGAGAGGGCCCCGAACCCCTCCTTCATCACCATGTCGCGAGCCACCCGGAGGATGTTCTCCCGCAGCTCCGCCCGCTGTCGCTCCTTGCGCTCCGTGATGCCCATGTCACGAGGGTAGGCCTTGACGGAACGAACGGACAGCAATAAATGAACGGTGTTCACAGAACGGTGTTCATAAAAAGTTGGACCGTTCAATTTCCCCAGGAGAGCGACATGGAAACGGTGGCGTTGTTCGGCGCCTCGGGCGTCATCGGTCAGTCCGTGGCGCGGGCGCTCCAGGCGCAGGGGCGGGCCTACCGGGTGGTGGGGCGCTCGGAGGGCAGCCTGCGCAGGGAGTTCGGCGCGGATCCGCGGGCGGAGGTGGTGACGTGGAATCCGGAGGACCCGGCCTCCATCCGGGCCGCGGCGCGGGGCGTGCGGACCCTCCTCTACATGGTGGGGGTGAACTACTGGCAGTTCCACCTGCACCCGGAGCTGATGCGCCGCACGTTGGACGCGGCCATCGCGGAGGGCGTGGAGCGGGTGGTGCTCATCGGCACCGTGTATCCCTACGGCCTGCCGCGCACCGCGACGGTGACGGAGTCCCATCCGCGCGAGCCGAACTCCTACAAGGGCCGCATGCGCAAGGCGCAGGAGGACCTGCTGCTGGAGGCGGACGCCGCGGGGAGAATCAAGGGCACCATCCTCCGGCTGCCGGACTTCTACGGGCCGGGCGTGGAGCGCAGCTTCCTGTACCGGGCCTTCGTCGCGGCGAACCAGGGCAAGCGCGCCCCGCTCATCGGGCCGTTGGACACGCCGCATGAGTTCGTCTTCGTGAACGACGTGGGCCCCATCGTCACCGCGCTGATGGACGAGCCGCGCGCGTACGGCCGCTTCTGGAACCTGGCGGGCGCGGGCGCCACCACGCAGCGGGAGATGGTGAAGGAGATGTTCGCGCAGGCGGGCCACGCGCCGAAGACGCTGGCCATGGGGAAGGGGATGGTCCGCCTGGCGGGCCTCTTCGATCCCTTCATGCGCGAGCTGGTGGAGATGTACTACCTGCTCACGAACCCCGTGCTGATGGACGACTCCGCGCTGCGCGGCCTCTTGGGCACGGTGCAGAAGACGCCCTACGCGGATGGCATCCGCCAGACGCTCGCGGCGCTGCGCCGCGAGCAGGAGGCGAAGTCAGGTCCGGCCCGGGTCGCCGCGACGACCTGAGCCGGAGCGCTCACGCGGGCCGGGGCGCCGGAGGACGCGCGGGGCCCAGGCCGCGCTCCCGCGTGCGTTCGTTCGCCAGCCGCTGCCGGTGGCCCGCGAGCAGGTCGCTGCGGGTGAGGATGCCCACGACCTGCTGGGGCTGCACGCGGGAGACGACGGGCAGGCGGCCCACGCCCTCGTCCATCATCAGGTCCGCCGCCTCGCGCAGGGAGCTGTCCTCGAAGACGACCGCGGGCGGCCGCTTCACCACGTCCCTCAGCCGCCGGCCTTCGCTCGCGTGGCCATCCAGCAGGTCCCTGCGCGTGACGACGCCCACGAGCGTCCCTTCCCGTGACACGACGGGGAAGCCCTGGTGTTTGGAGCCCGAGGCGTCGGACGCAAGCCACGTGCGCACCTCCTCCAGGAGCATGTCCGCCTGCAGCGTCACCACGAGCTTGAGGCCGTGGTCGCGCACGAGCGCCGTCCCCAGCGCGTCCGCGCCCAGCTCCGTGGGGATGCGGGCGCCGCGGCGGGCCAGCTTCTCCGTCATGATGGAGTGCCGCATGAGCAGCGCGGACACCAGGTAGGACGCCGCGCAGCCGGCGAGCAGCGGCAGCAGGCCCAGCGGCTGCCGCGTGGTTTCGAAGGCGAACACCACCGACGCGAGCAGCGCGCGTGACGCCCCCGCGAAGAGGGCGGCCATGCCCACCAGCGCCGCGACGCGCACATCCACGCCCAGGCTGGGGAACAGCTGCGTGGCCAGCAACCCCAGGCCGGAGCCCAGGCCGCCGCCCAGCGTGAAGATGGGCGCCAGCGTTCCGCCGGACGTGCCGCTCCCCAGCGCGACGGACCAGGAGATGAACTTGAGCGCGCAGAAGACGAGCATCGTCGTCCCCACGAAGCGGCCGGACAGGATGTCCTCGATGTTGGTGTAGCCCACGCCCAGCGTGCGCGGGGACACGAAGCCCACCACGCCCACGACGATGGCGCCCAGCGCGGGCCACCACATCCAGTGGATGGGCAGCTTCTCGAACATGTCCTCCAGCCAGTACACCGCGCGCGTGCACGCCACGGAGGCTGCGCCGATGAAGAGGCCCATCACGCCGTAGAACGCGAGCGCGCTGCCGGACGGAGTCGTCAGGTCCGGGATGGCGAACGCGGGCGCGCCGCCCATGAAGGCGATGCGCACGCCGGTGGCGGTGGCGGTCGCCAGGGCCACGGGGATGACGGAGCGGGGCTTGAACTCGAAGAGCAGCAGCTCCACGGCCAGGAGCACGGCGGACACCGGCGCGCCGAACGTGGCGGCCATGCCCGCGGCGGCGCCCGCGGCGAGCAGCGCCTTGCGCTCATCCGCGGTGACGTGGAGCCCCTGTCCCAGCAGCGAGCCCAGCGCGCCACCCGTGGCGATGATGGGGCCCTCCGCGCCGAACGGGCCGCCGGTGCCGATGGCGATCGCCGCCGACAGGGGCTTGAGCAGCGTCATGCGGGGCGGGATGCGGCTCTGGTTGAACAGCACCTGCTCCATGGCCTCCGGAATGCCGTGGCCCCGGATGGCCCGCGAGCCGTAGCGCGCCATCAACCCCACGATGATGGCGCCCGCCACGGGCACCAGGATGACCCAGCCGCCCAGCATGTTGTCTCCGGGCGACACCGGCTGAGCGGACAGGCGCCCGAAGAAGGCCAGGTTGGTGACGAAGTGGATGAGGGAGCCCAGCCCCTGCGCCACCAGGCCCGCGACGACCGCGAGCACCACCGCCATGCCGCTGATGAGCACGGTGCGGGAGTCCACCGACACGGAGACGGGAGGGGTGCGCAGGCTGGCGAGCGCGGGGCCCATCGACGGGGCCACGGGGAGGCTGGAACGCGCCTCCGCGCCCTCGCCCAGGCCCTCTTCGATGCGTTCCCCATCAGGTTTCTTCATCGGTGTGCTCCTGTGTCTTTCCGCGCCGCGAAGGGCGCGCGTTTTCTTCCTCGAAGAAGAGCGGGGCCACGTCCCCGTCGAGCCCCAGGGCGCGCACCCAGGCGTCCAGCCCCTGGACCAGTCCCGCGCGCACGTCGGGCTTCATCCCGCGCAGCCCGGAGATGAGCCGGGCCTGGGCCATGGGCGGCGCCTTGCGGATGAGCGCGCGGCCCTTGGGCTCCAGCGCCACCTCCACGCGGCGGCCGTCCTCGTCGGAGCGGCGGCGGCTCACCAGCCCCTGCTCAATCAGCCTGGTGACGACGACGGACACGCTGCTCTGGTGCGTGAGCGTGCGCTCCGCGAGCGTATTGATGGAGCAGGGCCCGCTCTCCGCCAGTTCCTGGAGGATGAAGAGCTGGGCGCCGCTGATACCGACCAGCCGTTCGGAAGCGCGAGCAGAGACTCGCAGCAGCCGTACCAGCCGCCGCACGCCGTCCATGGCCGCGCGCACCTCTCCGGACGCCTCCGGGGGCGGTGGCGGCCGATTTGTATGGGAGCCCATATAATTGCCCGCAACCTACGGAGCAGGGGAGGCGGACACAAGCGAAAGTGCGGGGGATGCCTGGCTGCCTGGGGGCTGAGGAGTGGTTCACCGTCGGAGCGCACGGCCGGTACGTGTCACGACATGAACGACAGCGATGCCCTGACATGAAGCCCGGGCCTCGCGAGGAAACGGACCGCGGCTCAGGTGCCGGCGGTGAGGGACTGCTCGGCGGCGGGGTGCTCCTCGCTGCACACCTGCGAGGCATCCTCGGCCTGACGGGCCTCGGCTCCAGTCACGGAGGCGGTGGGCTCGGCGGGCGCAGGGGTTCCGTTCAGGCAGGGGGTGCCCATGTATTCACCACACGTCAAAGGATACTTGGGCCCCAGGAAACACTCCGTGTCGCAGTCATTGGCTTCACAGAAGCTGTTGCTGCACTGGGGCGGCAGGGCAAAGGCAGCCGTGGGGGCCAGCGAAAACACAGCGGAGGCAGTCAACAGGGACTTCACCAGCGTGCGCATGCGTGCTCCTCGTGAGGGGACTGCGCGGACACTGTGAGCCTGTTTCCCAGACAAGTAAATGCATGTCATGGGTCGGGTTTGGGGTCACCCGGGGCAGGGATTGTCATTGGGAAGCTTTCCGGCGTGACGGTGCAACGCCTTGCGTCGCGGGCGGCGGCACCGACGCGCTGTCGCGCTGCGCCAGCAACCAGTCCACGAAGAGGCGCGCGGCCGGACGCAGGCGCCGGTGCGCGGGGTACACCACGAAGTAGCTGGCGCGGGTGGGCACGATGGGCCCGGGCAGCCGGATGAGCCGGCCGTCCGCGAAGTAGGGCGTGGCGATCTTCTCGCGCGCCAGCGCCGCGCCCAGGCCCTGCACCGCGGCCATCAGCGCGCCGGTGGTGTCGCTGAAGCTGTAGCGCTCCTCGAACCGCGCCCCGCGCACACCCGCCGAGCGGAACCAGTCCTGCCAGCCCTGACGGGACAGGTCCGCGATGAGCGGGAGCTGCGCCACGTCCGCCGCGTCGCGCACGTGCTCGATGCCCGCGAGCCGCGCCGAGGCCACGGGGAACAGGGCGTCGTCCATGAGCGGCTGCGCGCTCAAGCCCGGCCAGGGCCCCTGGCCGTAGCGGATGCCCAGGTCCGGCCCGCCCTCGTCGAAGCGGGTGAGCGCCATCTCCGTGTCCACGTGGATCCGGATGCGCGGATGCCGCGTGGTGAAGTCCGGCATGCGCGGCAACAGCCACGCGTACGTCAGCGAGTGCACCGTGGTGACGCGCACCACGGCGTCCTCGTCCCGCGAATGCTTGAGGCCCCCGAGCACGTGGTCCATGTCCGACAGGGCGTTGCTGGCGGCGTCCGCGAGCTGGCGCCCCTCGGCCGTCAGCGCCACGCCCCGGGCATGCCGTTGGAAGAGCGCGACGCCCAGGCGGTCCTCCAGCTTGCGGACGTGGTGGCTGACGGCGCTCGCGGTCAGGTGCAGCTCCTCCGCCGCGCGGGCGAAGTTCTGGTGGCGGGCGGCGGACTCGAAGGCCGCCAGGGCGGGGAGCAGGTCGGTGTGGAGGGGCATGGGGACAAGCCTCAAATCTGGCTCATGTCTGACACGGAAAGGATGCGCTTGTGAAGAAAGGGCCTCGGCGTGAAGAGAGGGCCAGACAGAAGTCAGATTCCTTCCTCGCACGAGGGGGCCGCCATGAGCGCATCCGTTCCCACCCATCCCCAGGCCGTGACTCCCACCTTCAACCGGGCGTGGCTCACGCCGCTGGAACTGGGCGGGCTGGCGGCCATCTGGGGCACGTCCTTCCTGTTCCTGCGCATCGCGGCGCCGGCCTTCGGCCCCATTCCCCTGGTGGCGCTGCGCCTGGTGCTGGGCGCGGCGGTGCTGATGCCCTTCCTCTGGCGCGCGCGCTCGGCCCTCCGTCCCGCGCTGTGGCCCCGGCTGGCGCTGGTGGGCATCGTCAACGCGGCGGTGCCCTTCACGCTGTTCGCCTGGGCCGCGCGGCAGGCCCCCGTGGGTGTCGGGGCCATCACCAACAGCATGGCGGTGCTCTTCACCTCCCTGGTGGCGTTCCTCTTCTACGGAGAGCGCATCGGGGGCCGGCGCGCGGTGGCGCTGTTCGTGGGCTTCGCCGGGGTGGTGGTGCTGGCCAGCGGCAAGGCCGCGGGTACGAGCGTCGCCTGGGCCGCGGCGGCGGGGACCACGGGCGCGTTCCTCTATGGCATCGGCTCGAACCTGGTGCGCCGCCACTTCACCGGACTGCCAGCCGCCGCGGTCGCCGCCGCCACGCTGGCCTGCGGCGCGGTGCTGCTGCTGCCCTTCGCGGTGGCCACGTGGCCCACGGAGCCCATCGGCATGCGTCCCTGGCTGGCGGCGACGGCCCTGGGCGTCATCTGCACCGGCTTCGGGTACGCGGTGTTCTACCGCCTCATCCAGCGCATTGGCGCTCCGCGCGCCGCCGTCGTCACCTACCTGGTGCCGCTGTTCGCGCTGACCTGGGCCTGGCTGCTCCTGGGCGAGCCGCTGACGCCCACCATGCTGGCGGCGGGCACCCTCATCCTGGGGAGCGTGGCGCTGGGGCAGGCTCCCGCGGCGCCGAAGGCGAAGTGAGGCGTCAGCGCCGCTCGAACTTCCAGATGCGGTAGCCGTCGCGAACCGGCTGCATGAACCGCCGGACGATGAACGCCGGGACGCGCTTCCCGGCCAGCTCCAGCGCGCGCTGGGGCACGGAGGTGGAGGACGCGGCCGTGTAGCCCGCCTCCAGGAAGAGGGACTCCGGCGTGTCCGTCATGTCCTGGAAGGACGCGCCCATGCTGGCGAGCACCGCGTGCAGGTCGGCGCTGTACTCGCGCTGGAAGCTGGCGCGCATCAGGTCGCAGTACACGGCGTGGTGGGGGAACGCCTGCTGGAGCACCGCGAGCATGTCCCGGCGCTGCGCGGTGGACAGGTACATGAGCACGCCCTCGATGATGACGTGCGTGCGCTGTGCGTCCTGGTAGGGCTCGAGCTTCCGGGCGAGTGACTCCGTCCCGAAGTCGATGGGGAGCCGCTCGAGCGGATTCTTCGCCTCCGTCACCGGCAGCTTCGCGTCCTTGAGCGTGAGGATGGCGGGCTCGTCCACCTCCAGCCACCGGCCGCCGCGGAGCCGGTAGGCCCGCGTGTCGAAGCCCGCGCCCAGCACCACCACCCGCGCGTCCGGAGCGCGGTCCAGCTCCTCCTGTACCAACGCGTCGATGATCCGGTGCCGCGCGGCGTTGCTCGCGTTGGGCCGGTCGAAGGACTGGAAGTTGGACCAGATCCGCCGCGCCTCGTCATCCATGAAGCGGGCCGCGTAGGTGTCATTGCACAGCGGTCGTGGCTTGCGCGCGTCCTCCGCCCGGCAGGCCAGGGTGTAGTACGCGGTCTTCGAGATGGCGTTGGCCATGGTTGGCGCTCCTTGAAACCTGCTCGCAGCTTGCATGAGATACGCGCTTTCTCGAAAGGTTGGTCCAGATGCGATTCGTGATGGCGCTGGGCGTGGTCGCGTTGGGTGCGGGCTGTGCGCATGCTCCAAAGCCGCCGGACCCGGCGGCGCGGGCCCAGCGGCTCTCGGCGGAAGCAGAGCAGGCCTATGAAGCGTTGGACTTCGAGCGGTGCGCTGAGCGCTTCCGCGCCTCTGGCGAGGCGAACGGGGAGGGGCCGGACCGCGCGGAGTCCCTCTATCGTGCGGCAGGGTGTGCCTCGCTCGCGGGCCACACGGACGCGGCGGTGGAGGTGCTGAAGCAGGCGGTCCAGGGCGGCTACTTCGACGCGGATCACCTCGAATACAACCCGGAGCTGGCGGCGCTGCACGCGCTGCCCGCGTGGAGCGGAATCGTCGCGGAGGCCCGCGCCAACCTGGCGAAGGCACCCGATGCGCCATTCATGACGATGACGCTCATGGGCGTGGATGCCTTCGGTTCGCGGAAGGTGGACCGGGAGACGGTCCAGCGGCTGATGGGGCTGGAGGTGGGCAAGCCCATCGTGCACAGCGGCGCGATCTTCAAGCAGAAGGAGGCGGCGCTGCGTGAACAGTACGGCCTCGCCTATGCCCATGTGGGCATGTCCATCTACTTCGCCGAGGAGCGCAAGGGCACCGCCTTCGTGGTGGTGGACATGGTGGATGCCGCGGACGCGGCCCGGCTGCACTTCCTTCCCGAGCCCAAGGGTCACCCCACGGATCCGGAAGGACTGGTTGCCCGGTGGAACGACTATGTGCAGCGCCTGCAGCAGCTCCAGATGCAAGGCAAGCTGTCTGAAGACTCCAACTGCAAGGTTGCGAATTGCATCGGTGGGTTCGGCCATCCGGACCTCGCGTCCTTCGAGCCGGAGTTCATCGCGAAGGTGCCAGGGCAGCTGGACGCGCTGACCGCCATCGTGCGCGAGGAGGCGGACCCGGAGAAGCGGGTCGCGGCGGCATACCTGCTGGCCTACGCCCCCACGCTTGAGGAGACCGCGCTACGGCTGCAGCCCTTCACCCGTGATCCAGAGTCCGGCGTGCGCAACAGCGTGCTGCGCGTGCTGGCGTCCACGCAGGAAGCCGCGACGAAGCCCCTGCTGGATGTGGCGACGGTGGTGGACGCGGTGGCGATGCCGAAGGCGACCGACCGCAACAAGGCGACGCACCTCCTCTCCTATCTGCTGGACGACCTTTCACCCGAGGCGCTGAAGGCGCAGCGTTCCGGGCTGCTCCGCCAGCTGGGAGAACGGCTGGTGGAGATGTCCGCGCTCACGCTGCCCATCAACCGCGACCCCGCGGTCATGGTGCTGAAGCAGCTCTCCGGCGAGCAGTACGAGACCGCCGAGGAGTGGCGCGCGTGGCTCGCGCGTCAGCCGAAGTCGGAGGGGTAGGAGACCGCTCAGTCCCCGACGATGACGGAGACGGGCGTGGAGAACTGCCGCACGACGCAGTCCTCCGCGCCCCCGTCCTCCCACGCCAGCATCGCGAACTCGGCCGGTTCATCGAGCGCGATGATGGGGTGGTGCCACACGCCCCGGTGGTAGTTCACGCCCTGGCCGGGGCCGCAGACGAACGCGACGAGCCCGTCCAGGTCGGGCCCGCCTGAAGCCGCGGTCGGCGCGACGCACACCAGGAAGCGCGAGCAGCGCATGGGCAGGAACGCCTGGCTGGACTGGGGATGGTGTTCGAGCAGCTTCACGGTGAAGGGAATCTGCTGCGGCACGGAGCGGAACACGGCGAGGTTGGGCTTCGCCTCCGGCCGGCCGTTCTCCAGCCGCGCCGACCAGTCGAAGCGCACCGCGGTGCCCTGGTTCGCCGAAGCGCCGCTCTTGAGCCCGGCGGACACGACGTCTCCAAAGGGAGCGAAGCCCTCCTGCGTCAGGGGCAGGGCGACGATGGAACGGAGCGGGGCGGAAGCGTCCTTCATGAGGGGACTATAGGGGCGAGTGCCCGGGTCCCACCCCACCCCCGGTAGTCCTGATTCAAGGAGAACACGCCTCTTTCTTGACATCACGCGTCTAGATCTCTAGAGGAAGTGAAAATGAGAATGCCTATCATTTTCATGTCCGGGCCCCCGTCCCGGCTGAAAAGGGCAGGCGCTCATCCCCCCACTCCAAGAGGCCACTGCCGATGAAGCATCTGTTTGCCTTGCGTTCCTTGCGACTCTCCACCGTGGCGATCGCCCTGTCCCTGTTCGCGGGCTGCGGCGACGACGAAGCGGAAGGAACGGACACGAACGGTCCGCTGTACGCCATCACCACCCAGATGCTCGCGGAGGACCCCTCCGACAGCTACGTCCTGGTGACGCCGGACGCGGAGAAGGCCGCGTCGCTGTCGCTGGACGGCGCCATCAAGATTTCCGGCCGCGCCCTGGGCGTGGGCATCCCCAAGACGGGCTCCGTCTACGTGGTGAGCGACGAGAGCGCCACGGTGACCCGCTACAAGCTCAACAGCGCCGGCAAGCTGGAGGCCTCGGGCACCGTGAGCTTCAGCGCCCAGGGCGTGACGTCGCTGGGCGAGTACCAGGCCAACTTCCAGTTCGTCTCGGAGACGAAGGCGTACTTCTTCGACGGTAACGCCGCGAAGATCGTCATCTGGAACCCCACGGCGATGACCGTGACGGGCACCCGCTCGCTGGACGCCCTGGTCCTCCCGGACACGGTCATGGCGTTCTCCGGCGCGGTCGTGCGGACCGGTGGGCAGATCATCATGCCCGTGGGCTGGCGGCCGGTGGAGGGCAGCAGCGTCACGAAGAAGGCGGGCGTGGTCTCCATCGACACGGCGACGGACTCCGTCACGCTCGCGACGGACGACCGCTGCGGCTACACGCACGACGCCGCGCTCGGCACCGACGGCAAGGTGTACATCGCGACGGAGGCGTACGGCGCGGCGTCGCGCCGGGTGGTGGGCGTGGAATCGCCGGAGCCCTGCCTGCTCCGGTTTGATCCGACGACGCGGGACTTCGACAAGACCTTCTACCGCTCGCTGGCGGAGCTGGTGGGCGGTGGCACCGCGGGCGCGCTCATCCCGAGCCACACGCCGGGAACGGCGTACGTGCGCGTGCTCGATGAGAGCATCACTCCGGTGTCGGAGGGTTCGCATCCGCGCACGCTCGCGAGCGGCACCGGCTGGCAGTGGTGGGAGCTGAACCTGGCCACGCTGACCGCGACGCGGAAGGCTGACTTCCCGTCCACCTCCGGCAGCGTCTTCCTCTTCGAGTCGGAGAACCAGACGCTCTACACCGAGTTCGGGGCCGGCGCCTCGTCCACCACCTTCCGGGTGCTGGGCGACAACGGCAAGGCCACGGTGAAGACGCCGGGCCTGTCCTTCTCCTTCCTCCAGCTGCGCTAGTCCCAGGACCGAAGACCATGAACGGCAATTCGATGCGCCACGCGGGCGTGTTTGTCATTGCGCTGTTGGGGGCGACGTCCGCCTTCGCCACCAGCACGGGCATCAGCGGCAACTCCGGTAAGGACACGGCGACCTGCAACACGTGCCACAAGGGCGGTGAGGCTCCCACCGTGGAGTTCGAGGGCCCCTCGACGCTGGAGAAGGGCGCCACCGGCCAGTACACCCTCATCATCCGGGGCGGGGCCGCGAAGACGGGCGGCGCGGGCATCGCCGTGGACGACGCGGGGGCCAGCCTCGTGGCCGGCACCGGGCTGAAGAAGCTGGGCAGTGAGCTTTCCCACTCCGCGCCCCAGGCCTTCACGGGCACGGAGCTGCGCTTCAACTTCTCGCTCGTCGCGCCCGCCACGGACGTCACGCTCAACCTCTTCGGCGCGGGCAACTCGGCGAACGCGGACCAGAAGAGCGACGGCGACCGCGCGGCGTCCACGAAGCTGAGCATCAAGGTGGGCAACGGCTCGCCCGTGACGGAACAGCCGGGCGGTGGCGAAGACGAGGGCGGGGGCTGCGCCGCCGCGAGCAGCGCTCCGTTCTGGGCGCTCGCGCTGGCCGGCCTGCCGCTGGCGGTGAGCCGCCGTCGCCGCCGGAGCTGAAGCACCCACGGTCGTCTTGAAGTATTGGGCCCCTTTCCCGCATGCGTGGGGAAGGGGCCTTCTTTCGCGTCAGTCCGCGAAGGAACCGGGCTCCTTGCAATGTGTCTGACAACCGGCCGCCGGACAGGGGAGGGACCCTGCCCGGCGCGTCAAAGCCGGTTACTTCGCGGCGACGGTGGACTCGCCCAGGATGTTGAAGGTGCTGGCGGCGGCCTTCACGTCGATGGAGGAGAAGCCGGTGTACGGATAGTGGCCGTCACCGATGTCCTCGACGATCTCCAGGAAGTCGCCGCTGACGGGCTTGCCATCCACATTCAGCGTGAAGGCGTCACCGGTGCCGCGGAAGGTCCAGCTGCAGGCGCCCGGGGCGACGCGGCCGTACATGCTGCTCCCCATGCCGTGGTTCTTGAAGCCGAAGTCGTACCGCGTGAGCCCGATGTGGATCTGGTACCACACCGAACCGACGCCGTAATCGGGCTCGAAGTAGTGCGAGTTCATCAGCATGTTGCCGCGCCACAGGTTGACGGTGAAGGGCGAACCGCCCGCCCGGCCCGTGAACGAGGGCCGCAGGGTCACCTGATCGCGGTCCTTGCCCGGCTGGACGCTGATGGTGCTGACCACCTGGTCGCCGTCACGCGCGGCGAGCGTGAAGCCCTGGCCCGCGGCGCCCACGCCACCCAGCTCCGTCTTCAGCACCCAGTCGACGGCGCGAGGGAACTCGCTGGAGAAGCCGTCCGTCTTCACGTTGGTCAGGTTGGACACGGCGATGCTCTTGCCGGTCTTCGTGAGCGTCGCGCGGCCCGTCGCGCAGTTCTTGATGCCCTCGAAGCCCTCGATACAGGTCCGCTCGGCCTTGGCTTCCTGCGTGGTGAGCGAGTCACCCGTGCTCGTGGTGGGCTCTTCACCCTGGCAGCCCGCGGCCGTGACACTCAGGAGCGCGGCCGTCAGCAGGCGGCCCGTCAGCTTCATCATCATGGAGAGACCTCTCGTCGGTGGGGGATGACTGCGTGCCGGTCCCGGTAAAGCCCGGCGCGGGTCGTTCATGCACCCACCGAGCCACCCGTCGACCCGGTGGCTCCTCCTCTGGGCAGGGCGCCGTGAGGCCAGTCCGCGTGGCGTGTCAGGTCACAGCCAGGCGCACTGCGTAACCTGTCGTGTCACACGGGAGCGGAGGGATCGAGCCCCGGGTTCCCGGTCGGGAAAGGGCCGGAAGGACGCGGCGCGCCCCGCCCCCTCTCTGTCATCCCGGCCGTCCGTCTCCACCGTGAGTGAAGGAGGCAAAGACTGTCATGGCTCAGGGATATTCCATCAACATCGGTTTGAACGCGGTGGATCCGAAGCACTACGCGGGCTGGGATGGCCAGCTGCAGGCGTGCGAAGCGGACGCCGAGGACATGGTCAGCATCGCGAAGGCGCAGGAGTTCAGCCGCGTCCGCCCCTTCCTCACGAAGGACGCCACGCGCGCGAAGGTGCTGGCGGAGGTGGGCGAGGCGGCGTCGGTGCTCCAGGCGGGGGACCTGCTGCTGTTCACCTATTCAGGGCACGGCGGCCAGCTCCCCGACATGAACGGGGATGAGGACGACGGGCTGGATGAGACGTGGTGTCTGTATGACGGGGAGCTCGTCGACGACGAAATCTACCAGGCGATGGGGAAGCTCAAGGCGGGCGTGCGGGTCTTCATGCTCTCCGACAGCTGCCACAGCGGCACGGTGAGCAGCGTGGCCTATGCGGCCCTGCGCTCCAGCGGCAGCCTGCAACTGCTGGCGGATTCGATGCGGACCACGGAGCCCGCGGAGCGGCGCTTCAAGGAGATGCCCCTGGGCATCGAGCGGCGCACGTACCGCGAGAACAAGGCGATGTACGACGGCATCCTGAAGGGGCTGCCCAAGGACGACCCGAGGCTGACGCTCAAGGCCACGGTGCTGCTCATCTCCGGCTGCCAGGACAACCAGCTCTCCAGCGACGGCGAGTACAACGGCCTCTTCACGGCCAAGCTGCTGCGCGTCTGGAACGAAGGGAAGTTCAAGGCCAGCTACCCGACCTTCCACCGCCGCATCCTGCGCACCATGCCGCCCATCCAGTCTCCGGCGTACTCCATCATCGGAGTCCCCAGCCGCGAGTTCGAGCGCATGGTGCCATTCCACGTCGGCTGACGCGAAGGGGTCAACGGGCCTGGACGGCGCGGAGGCCCTCCTGACCAGCGGAGTGGACGGTTTCGCGAAAGGGCTCGCTGGGACGGCCCCTGGCTCGCGAAATGCTTTGCCTCCCTGGGTCTCACAACCCAGGGGGTCTCATGGAGAAGGCCGGCAAGACCGATTCGTTCATGCAGTCCACGCGCATGCCCACGTCCACGGTGGATGCGTTGACCGCATGGTGGGACCGCAGGCTGCCAAACAACCTCGCATACAGCGGCTACCTGCCGTTCAAGGTCAAGATCGAGAGCAATGCGCTCGAGGATGGGGTTCGGGTGCTGCGCTTCTTCGTGGTCGGCCATCCCTCGCCCGCCGACAAGCCCTTCGAGCTGAAGCTGCAGCTCGAACATGGCTACGTCTGGCCCGACCTGCCTTCGACGGCCCAGTGGGGCTTCAAGGACCAGTTCGGGTTTCTCTTCCTGACCTCGCTGTGGCTGTCGCAGAACGGTGTTCCCGAGGCGCTCGCTGAAGGCGGCGGCAAGTGGCCGATTGGTGCCGCCTTGGCGCCCGCGCTCGCCCTTCAGGTGCTGGAGGCGCTGCAGGACGAAGGTCTGCGCCAGCAGGTGCAGCGGCTGATGGCTGAGCACCTCCCTTCGAAGGGCTGAGCGCACCATGGACTCCTACCTCACGGTGATCTCCTACCCGGCGAAGATGGAGACCGTCTTCGAGAGCATCGCCTTCAACGTGCAACGGCAGGACTCGCAAGAACGGCAGGACGCGCAGCACCGCTTCTACAGGTGCCAGGACCCGGCCCAGCTCTACGAAATCGTCATGGGCGCCGGGCGTCTGCTCACGCGCCTCGACCTCGTGGGCCATGGCTCTCCCACGCGCTTCCGGCTCGGAGATGGCGACCTGCTGGAACTGGGGCGCGAACCGCACCCGGTGCTCAAGCAACTGGCCAAGGAGCTGCCCGACGACATCGAGGTCCGCGTCCTGGGATGCCTGACGGGCATTGGCCAGGAGGGCCTCGCCATGATCCAGGCCGCCTCCGCGGCCCTGGGAGACAAGACTGTGATTGGGACGACCTCGCGGGTGGAGCCGGAGCACTTCGGGGCCGAGGGGCTGCTGAACAGCTTCACGGCGACTCACTCCTCCCGCAGGACCGACATCGCGAGGCCCTTGCCAATCCCTTTCACGGCTCCGGCGATTGGAGCCGCGTCCGGGCGCAATCCGTACCTCACCCATCTGCTCACGCTGGACATGCAGGACGTGGAGGCCTTGCTTCATTGGAAGCAGTTCTTCCCCGCGGGTTTCCAGCCGCTGGGCCGAGGTCAACCCCTGGCGCGGCCGGACTTCAGCCTCCGCCACGAGGGAATCCAGGTCACGTTCGCCTGCGACTGCCGGTTGGTGCTCATCCACGACGTCCCCGGCAAGCCGCCCCTGCTGATGGGCTGGAGCAGCCCGGATCCCGTCCCTCTCCTGCCCGCGATGATGCAGGCGCTGGGGGCTGACGGGCTTCCAGGGCTCTTGTTCGCGCCTGCCACGCCTCACCCGGAGCCTCGCGGGACGAAGCGCTCACGGAGGCGCTGAGTCCTTCGCGGTCCAGTTCGGATGTCTCAACGCAGCATGTGATGTCAGGGAGGACATATTCATGGCGATGCGAACCAAGGGGCTTGAGCGGTTCCTGGCGAGGGCTGACCCACGGAAGGGCCCGCACAGGCTGGAGGCTGCGCACCTGGCGGAGGAGGCCGCGTCAGGCGAGCCGGGCTGTTCAGTGAAGCAACTGCCCGAACGCCTCCTGATGCGAGCGGCGGAGGTGGCCAGCAGGCTCAATCCCGTGAACGAGCCTGTCTTCGGGCGGATCGCCGCGGCGGCCGAGGGCGCCTTGCTCACGCCCATGATGGCGGCGGTGATCACCTCCAAGTACTGGGGCCTCAAGCCCCGAAGACTCACCGTGAGCTTCATGGACAACGCGCCGGTGGACCTGCGCAGGCGCATCGTCACGCACCTGAACGCATGGGCGCGGTTCGGGTGCATCGAGTTCGTCGAGACCTCGGGTGTCGGGCAGATCCGGATCGCGCGTGAGCCGAAGGGATACTGGTCCTATCTGGGAACGGACGTCCTGCTCATCCCCCAACATCTGCCGACCCTGAACCTGCAGGGTTTCACCATGAGCACGGATGAGAGCGAGTTCAGGCGCGTGGTCCGCCACGAGGCGGGACATACCCTGGGAATGCCTCACGAGCACATGCGCAGACAGCTGGTGGAACGGATTGATCGTCAGAAGGCCTACGATTACTTCCTGCGCACCCAGGGCTGGAATCGGTCGACCGTGGACCAGCAGGTGCTCACGCCTCTGGAGGATGCGTCCATCATGGCCACTCCCGCGGATGAGGACTCCATCATGTGCTACCAGCTGCCGGGGGGCATCACGATCGACGGCAAGCCCATCCGTGGCGGCGTGGACATCACCGCGTCCGATGCCGACTTCGTCGCCAAAATCTACCCACGGGCTGGAGGGCTCCCCGCGATGGGGCGCGGCTGGACCGAGAACGACTGGCCCGAGAGCGACGACGTCCAGGATGAAGACCTCCTGATCGACGCGGCCTGAGCCGAGCGGGTCCCCGCCGCGGGTCAACCCGCGGCGGGCGGTTGCTCGCCCGTCATGCGGCGCTCAGGGTGACACCGGATGGGCCATCCACTTCCGGAAGGAGGAGACCTGCGTGGAGACGCCAGGGAAGTCCGGGCGGGCGCAGCCCACGCCGAAGCTCGTGATGCCCACTTGAAGCACCTTGCCCTCGGCGGTGGTCATCAGGAGTGGCCCGCCACTGTCTCCCGGACATGCGTCCGCCGTCCCGGGCGCGCTCACACAGAGCATCCCGGGCGTGATGGGGTACTTCCCCCGGTAGCGGGTCGCGCACGCGGCTCGGGGGGCCACCTGCACCGCCACCTCGCGCAGGACCGGGGTGCTGGCGTGCCCCTCGTGCGCGCGGCCCCAGCCGAGGGTGGTCAGGGCCTGCCCCTCTTCCAGCACCAGGTCCGGTTCAGCGAGCCGCACGGGGGCGAACTCCGTCACGGGGGCGGCCAGCCGGAGGAGGGCGACGTCGTTCTGGAAGCTCTGGCTGTCAAATCCCACAGGTGAGGTCACCGCGACGATCCGGAGCGCGCGTCCCCGGGTCGTGGACAGGTCATGTCTGCCAATGACGGCGTAGTGGCCGGTGGAGACCTCGCAGTGCGCGGCGGTCAGCACGGTGTCCGGTGAGATCAATGAGCCGCTGCAATACTGCGTCAGGGTGCCCTGCTGGTTGCGATAGGTGATGGCGACGCTGAAGGGCCACCTTCCAGGCGCGGCCTCGCGACCTCCCGCGATGGACTGGGTGGCGCGGACCCGTTCGGCGCGAGGGCTCGCGGCCTTGGTGGACGGGCGCTCGCTCGCGGAGGGCTGCGACACGCCCCGGGCCTTGAACATGACCCGGGTGCTGTCCTCGAGCGACAAGGCCACGGGCGGCGCGGGGCGGTGCGGAGGTACGGCCAGGGTCATGCTCCAGAACAGGCCGAGGGGCACAAGCATCATCGGACGGATGCTCCAGGTGTCGCGGCACGGAAGGAGGGCCGCTCGTCCCACGGGAGTGCGTGAACTGTGCCGCCACCCGGTTGCGGCCCGGCGCGCGTCGCTCCTTGTCGTTGGGCCGTCGGGCCTGTCCAATCCGGGCGACTGCGTGCCCGTGGCCTGTCGAGCCGGATGGACGGCGTGGCGCCTTCGAGGTGCGGTCCGCCTCACTGGCCCGGTGTGCAGTTGCATGCGTGGATGGCATTGGCGGACACTCGGGGTCCGATGCCAGGGGAACCTGCCGCGCCGCCCCCCTCCGGGCCGGGTGCCATCGAGGTGGACAGCCAGGTGGATGGCTTCCGCATCGTGCGTTTCCTCGCGGAAGGAGCAATGGGCGAAGTCTTCCTCGCCCAGGACGAGGAGCTGGGCCGGCGGGTGGCATTGAAGTTCCTCAAGGTGGAGCTGCTGGGGGAGGCGCACGCGGAGCGGCTCATGGACGAAGCGCGCACGACCGCGCGCTTCAGTCACCCCCACATCGTCACCGTGCACGCGGTGGGCCGGCATCACGGACGCCCGTACCTGGCGCTGGAGTACGTGGATGGCGAGTCGCTCCGCGAGCGGATCGCCCGCGAGACGCCCGGCCTCCATGAGTCGCTTCGCATCTGCCGCGCCATCGCGGAGGCCATCGCGGAGGCGCACCAGCACGGCATCATCCACGCGGACCTCAAGCCGGAGAACATCCTCATCCCCCGGGACGGGCGGGTGCGGGTGGTGGACTTCGGGTTGGCGCGCCATGCAGGGGGGGAACAGGGCGCCGCGTCCGGCACTCCGGCGTACATGGCGCCCGAGCGCTGGCGGGGCGCCCCCCCTTCGCCCGCCATGGACCTCTGGTCCCTGGGCATCATCGCGTGTGAGATGCTGGAGGGACGGCGTCCGCTCGACGACGTGCAGCTCGCCACCTTCGCCTTCACGCCGAAGCCCCTGGCCTTCTCCCCCCGCCTGCGAGGGCTTCCAGGAGGCGACGTGCTGGAGCGCTGCCTCGCGCTGGAGCCCGAGGCCCGCCCCAGCGCGAGGGACGTGGCCCAGGCGCTGTCGGAGGCACTCATCCCTGAGCCACTCCGCCTGGTGGACCGGGCCCCCTTTCGTGGACTGCGGCCGTTCACCGAGGCCGACGCAGGGGACTACTTCGGCCGTGAGCTGGAGCTCGATGGCTTCGTTGAACGCCTGCGCCATGAACCCCTGGTGCCACTGATCGGGCCTTCGGGCATTGGCAAGAGCTCGTTCCTCCATGCGGCGGTGTTCGCACGGTACCGGCGGATGGAGCGCTGGTCGGTGCTGCACGCCCGGCCCGGTCCGAACCCGTTGACCCGACTTGCCGCGCTGCTGACGTCGGGGCGGGAGGGGGAGCCTTCCGTCAGCACCGTCGCGGAGTCGCTCGCCAGCCGGCCTGGAGAGATCGTGCGTCACTTGCGGCGCCTCTGCCAGGAGACGGGCGGCAGCGTGCTCCTGGCGCTGGATGCATTCGAGGAGGTCTTCACGCTCGCCTCGCCACAGGAGGCCGCGCGGGTCGCCGCGTGCCTGATGGCGGCCGCATCCCTGGAGGAACCCTGGCGCATCGTCCTGGTGCTGCGGGACGACTATCTGGGCCAGTACTCGCGGCTGGAGCCGCTGAGGACCTCCCTGGGTGCTGCCTTCGCGCTCGCCAGGCTGACGCCCGCGGCCCTGCGGGAGGCGATTACAGGCCCCCTGCGGCGCGTGGGATATTCCGTCGACTCGCCCTCGCTGGTCTCGCGGCTGGTGGAGGAGGTGGAGGCCCAACCCGCCGGGCTGCCCCTGCTGCAGTTCGTCTGCATGGCGCTGTGGGAGCGGCGCGACGTCGACTCGCGCACGCTGCGCGCTTCCGTCCACGAGGCCCTGGGGGGCGTGGGGGGAGCGCTCGCGCTCTATGCGCAGAAGTTCCTGCAACAGCTTCCCTCCGAGGAGATACGCGCGGCGCGCGGCCTCCTACTGCGTCTGGTCACCGCCGCGGGCACGCGCCGGCCCCGTCCCCTGGCCGAGCTGCTGGAGGGCCTCGCGGACTCCGCGCCGGGCGTGCTGGAGAAGCTCCACGCCAACCGGCTGGTGGTGACGACCCGCGACACCCAGACAGACGAGCCGCTGGTGGAGCTGGCCCACGAATCGCTCGCGACCACCTGGCCCGCGCTGGCGCACTGGGTGGAGGAGACCCGCGAAGAGCGCGTGCTGGTGCAGCAGCTCGAGGAGGCGTCACGGCTCTGGGAGCAAAGGGGGCGGCCGGACGGGGAGACGTGGGCGGACGAACCCTTGCGGCAGGCCCTGCGCCGGGTAGAGGCCTGGAACATCTCATTGCCCACGCGCTCGAAGTCCTTCCTGGAGGCGGGGCAGCGGCGGGCCTGGACCCTGACTCGCCGCCGCCGGTGGCTGTTGGGGGGATTCATCAGCCTGCTGGTGGGGGTCTCCATCGCGGCGGTGCTCGCGGCGCTGGCCTTCCGTCAGAACCAGCTCGAAGCCATCCGCCAGCAGGCCACCCTCCGTCTGGCCTCGGCGGACATCGGTGAGTTCGACCTCATCCTGGAGTCCCACGACTTCGATCCGATGACGCAGCGCTGGACGAAGGCCTCGCGGTCGGACGTGGTGGCCTGGCGCCTGGCACCCGTCCAGGGCGACACGAAGGCGGAGGACGCGCTTCCCTACCGGGAGCCGGACCTCCAGCGGCGGCAGCTCCTCCGGGAGGCGGACGCAAGTCCTCGGGAGCGTGTCGAGGTGCCCTCCCGGCCGGCGTGGTTGGTGGTGGAGCGAGAGAGCTGCGGGCCGTCCATCCTCCGGTTGGAGCGGCTCCCCGGCCACCGGGAGCGGATACCCGTCCAGGAGATCCGCCTGCCCATTCCGACGTGCGAGGCCTCGCGTGTGGGATTGGTCTCCATTCCAGCGGGACCCTTCTGGCGCCCGGCGGACGACGACACGCGCGAGCCGGAGCGGACGGTCGACGTGGCGGGCTTCGCCATGGACCAGACCGAGGTCACCAACGGCCAGTTCCGCCTCTTCGAGGAGGGCGTGCTGCGGCGGACGCCGTATGTCCACGAGCTCCCACCTCAGCATCCCATCTTCTCGCGCTCGCTCGAGCTGGCGAGTCCGGTGACCGGGCTGGATGCCTTCTCCGCGGAAGCCTTCTGTCGCTACCTGGGAAAGGCGCTCCCGACCGCGGACGAATGGCGCAAGGGCTTCCGGGGGGGACTGACGCTCGATGAGTCGGGGACGCGCATCAACCCTGCGCCGAAGCGGAAGACCGCCTGGCTGACGCCCAGGAAGGACCCGCCCGCGAACCTCCTGGGGCACGATCCGTATCCGGGGGTCGCGCCCGTGGGCTCCTTCCCAGAGGACCTGAGTCCATACGGCCTGTTCGACATGGCGGGCAACGTCGCGGAGTGGACCGAGACGACGGCCATGCAGGGAGACTTCCAGAACCTGCGAAGCCTTCTGGGCGGGCGGTGGGATGCGCCGAGGGAGGAGGGACACCACGAGGTCACGTGGACGAACCACCTGCCTCCTCGGCGCTTCGAGTTCGGCATCGGGGTGCGCTGCGTGGAGCGCCCCCGTCCCAGCTCATTCCCGGGGCAGTCCGGGATCCGCTGACGCGGCCCCCTCCTAAGCCGAAGAAAGCAGCAGGTGTTGGTAGTCGTCCGACAGTCCTGTCTGGCCAAAGTGCCAGGGCTCGAGGACGCCGGTGGATACGGCGATCTTCTGCTTTAGGACCTGCTTGACGTCGTTGAACATCTGCAGCCCCGTGTCCTCGGCGCCCGTCAGGCACCCCAGGAACCGGATCGTGGTGGCGCGGGGGAGCAGGTCATTGAGCTCACGGACCACGCTGGAGCGGATCCTGCCGTTTTCGACGAGGATCTCATCGCCCAGCTTGAAATAGCCCGCGCGACCGTGTCCCACGAGGTCGAGGACCGACACGTCCGGCAGTCTCTCCGGACCCCGAGGCCTGCTGTTCGCGATGGCCAGGCGCAGGCCACTCCCATTCTGACACCTCGCGAACTTGTGGTCGCTGGACTGGTTGTTGGCCGCCAGGGCGACCGCCTCGAACATCGGATGGATGGTTTGAGGATAGGAGATGACCGTGAGGTGGATTCCCATGTGCCGTCTACTTGAGCAACAGGTCGAGCAGTTCCAGGAGGTCATCCTGCCGTTGCTTGTCGTGAACGCGTTCCATGATGAACTCGCGCAGGGACTTCTCTCCCGCGCCAATGGGCCATTTCCCTCCACCCTCCGCGAAAGCACCCAGATTCGTGCCCACCGTCTGGCTTTGTGTGGCGACCCACTCCGGCGACAGCAGCAGGAATCCGTAGGGCGCGTCCTTCGTGGCGAATTGAATGGTCGAAGGCAGGTCCGACCACACGAATCGGTAATCATCCTTGAGGTCGACGTAGAAGGGCCCGAGCGCTTCATTCCGAGCGAACCGGAAGGTCAGGAGGTCCTTCTTCTGTTGCAGGTCCGTGGTCCGGCTTTCGAACCTGACCTTGAACGCGTTGTAGAGGCGCACCCAGTTCTTGAACCACCAGGCGCCCAGTTCGTCCGGATGCTTCTTCGTCGAGATATCCGCCCGGTAGTAGTCCTCGGTCGAAATGGTGTCTGCCATGAACTGCCTCGTCTCAGACCGCGTGTGGTACTGCGTGAAAGACCCGCGCGTTACTCCCGCTTCAGGCCGAAAGAGTGCATGAGGTTGTAGACATGCGCTCGGGTGAGGTCGAACTGGCGGGCCACCTCGCTCACGTTCCCACCAAAAGTTTTGAGCCCTCGCCGCAAGAGCTTCTCCTGGAACCGCCGCGTCGCCTCATGGAAGGAGAGGGGGCCCTCCTGCTGGGAGGGAAGTCCCTCCGCCAGATGGCGCGGCTCGATGTAGCTGGCGCCTTCCGCGCTCGCGCGGATGAGCGCCGCCTCCAGTCGGTGCCGGAGCTGCCGGACGTTGCCAGGCCATTCAGTGGCCTCGCAGGCCGCATGGAAGCCGGGGGAAGCCCTGAGTGCCGGCAGCCCATGCTCCTCCGACAGCCGTTCCAGCAACTGCTCCACGAGGCACCCCATGTCCTCCTTCCGCTCGGCAAGGCTGGGCATGCGGAGCGTGAAGACATTCAGCCGGTAGAAGAGATCCTCGCGGAAGCGCCGCTCGGCCACCTGTTGTTCCAGCGACGCGTTGGTGGCGGCGATGATCCGGATGTTCGCCTTCGCGAGCCGCGAGCTCGCCAGCGCATAATATTGCTTTGACTGAAGCAGCTGCAGCAGCTTGCCCTGGGCCGCCAGTGGAATCTCCGCGATTTCATCCAGGAACAGCGTGCCGCCTTCCGCCGCCTCCACCTTGCCCACCGTGCGCCGCGCCCCTGGAAACGCGCCGGGCAGCGCCCCGAAGAGCTCGCTTTCGATGAGCCCTTCGGGAATCGCCGCGCAGTTGATCTCCACGAAGGGGCCGCCACGCCGCTTGCTGTTGTCGTGGATGGCCTGCGCCAGCTGGGTCTTCCCCGTGCCGGAGGCACCGGTGACGAGCATGGAGACGTCGAGGGGCGCCGCCAGCGCCACCTGCTCGAAGACGTGCGCCATGACACGGCTGCGCCCCGCGATGGCATCCAGCCGGAGCTTCTCCCGGAAGGGCCGGGTGGGATCCTCCGCCTCTCGCCAGCTCCCGGAGCCCGCGTGCTGCACCGCCGTGCCCACGAAGCGAGCCACGGTCTCCGCCACCTGGACCGCCTCCGCGGAGAAGGGCCCCGCGCCCCGTTGGCCCTCGAGGTAGAGGACGCCCGGGCCGCTTCCGCTCAGGGGCACGCAGAGCACGGCCTCCAGCCGTTGCTCCTTGACGCTGCGAGCGCTGGAGAAGCGTGGGTCGAGCAGCGCGAAGGGCGTATGGAGCGTCTGTCCGGAGGCGATCGCCGCCGCGACGATGCCTCGCGAGGTCACCGCGCGGATGTGCTCTTCCTCGCTCGTCGAGCATCCATGGGAGAGGGACCACTGGCGCCCGCCCGCCGCCAGGTCCGCGTACAGCTCCAGGTAGGCGCGTTCCGCCTGGGTCACCTCCACCAGCGCGGTCAGCACGTCGCGCAGGGGCTCACCGGGCGCTGGGGCCCCCAGGAGGCGGAGCAGGTGGAGGTACAGACTCCGCTCGCGGGTCAGGCGGATTTCCAGCTCGGTCATTCCCGAGACTCTAGGACCCTCTCGCAGTGAGACAAATGGCCTTCCCGCGACGTGCATGTCCGTGAGGTAAGCATTTCGCGCGCCAGCCCCCATCCCGGGGCGAGCCGCCAAAGACTGTCCACCGGACTGGTCAGCTCCGAGGCCGGAGATTCAAGGCGATTGGACACCGCGACGGCATGTCGCCGGGCGAACAGTCCTGGCACGAAGGCTGCTGTGGAGAAAGGGAGCGCCGCGCCGCCGAGGGTGGGTCCGCGGGGGGGAACCTCGCCAGCGGCGGCGTTGGCGTTCACGCCCTGCTCACGCCGTAGTGGAGATCGTCGATGCCTGTCCAGACGCGAGATGAAAACAGACTTTCCGTGTGTGTCGGGGCCTTGGCATGGCTGTGCGCCATGGGCCTGCTGCTCAGGGGGACGCCTGTGAATGCCGCGGAGTCCGAGGCTGACACCCGCATCCCGGAAATGGAGCTTCTTTGCACAGACGCTGTGCCTCCTCCCGTCTTGGACGCCGCCGAGGACCCCAGGTTCGTCATCAACAGGTCGGGCGCGGTGACGCTCTCCAAGAAGAAAGAGAACCTCTTGATGGAGTTCAATCTGGGAGGAAATGCGCATCCCGCCTGGGTCCAGGTCGAGCGGGTCACCCACAAGGGCGTCCGCCATCCCGTGGCTTGCGGCCAAGTGGATGATGGGATGCGTTATCGGCTTCCCGAGGCCGACCCGGAGACCGAGAAGGACGTCCTGGTGGTGCGCCTTTTCGACCTGCCCCGCAGCGCGGTGGAGCAGGCCCGGCTCCGCTCCGTTCGCGAGGAGCGCGAGAAGGTGCTCCTCACACCCGGGATCATCGAAAGTGAGCAGGCTGCGCTCCGGGATTGGGCGGAAGTGGGCCTGGTCGCCAAGACCGTGGAGCAGTTCGCATTGTCGACCGATGGCAAGGAGGAAGTCCTCGCGAAGGCTGTGATTGCCAACGCCCTGAGCATCGTCGCGCAGCTCGGAGCTGCGTGTCCGGGTGCTGGCTCCGCTGCGTCCGGTCCCGCACTGCTCAACAAGCTCTGCGAGGAAAACCGGTCGTTGGATTCGCAGCTGGGAACCGTGTCCGAGGCGCTCGATCGCTATTCTCGCGCGATGAGGGACGCTGCCCTCAAGGAGCGGCGCACGGAGTTCCGCGTTGCGCTGCGAGCCGCCGCCGAAACCCTGAAGCCTGGAGCGCGGCTTGAGGGCGAAGCCCGCGAAGCACATTGCACACAGATTGCCATGCTGAACTGGCTCCACGACGACGAGAGGCCGCACCTGGTCGCCCAGGTCGAGCTCCCGCTGGTGGACGGCGCACGGATCGTCGAGGCGACGTACGGCGGCGGTGACTCCAGACAGGACCTTTCCTCTGGGATGCACAAGCCGCTCGCGGTGTTGCTCCACGATGTCACGTCTGGGGTCGAGTTGGGCGTCGGAACGCAGCAGGTCATCACCGGACGCAATGACGCAGCGGATGCAGTGGCGGGAGCCTTTTCCTTCATGATCCGCCTGGCGAAGCTCGCCCCTGGGGCGCTGCCTGCCGCGGTGGGAGGGAAGGTTTTCCCGGCGGCTCACCGAGAGCTGGACTTCAGCGTGAAGGCGCCCACCCTCATCTGCCTCGACCAGACAACGGCCCCGGCCGGCGCATCGGAAAGGGTCCTGAAGGCTACGCTCAAAGCGGACATGGGCGCGCCACCGCTCGCCCGCATTGGCACGCGCACCCTCGTCGTGGAGCCGCTCGACAAGGGCTCACGACGCGAAGTCTATGTATGTGATGCGAAGCCTTGCGAGCCTTCGAAGGACAACGTCAAGGTCCGCAATCGGGTGATTCTGGACGCGGACCAGGGGAGTTCCTTCCTGTTGCTGGTGGAGGTGGCGGGAACGGCGGCCATGGAGGGGCAGGGGGGATTCACCACCCCTCGATACGCGCCGCTGGGGAGCAGCGCCGGCCCGCAGCGGGTCTACGAGTTGCGCGGTGACTACCGCACCCAGGACCTGGCTTCTGTTTCAGTCCTGTTCGGAGTGAGGCTGTCTCGGAGCTGGCTGTTGGCCGGAGGCCCCAGCGTCCTCGTGGGCACTTCCGGGGGGACGTTCTCGCAGCTGGGCTTGCGCGCGGGCTGGGAGTTCGCACGAGGAGTGGTCTTGACCACCGGTCCCAGCCTGCGGTTCGTCCAGACGGCCACGAAGGAGGCCCCGCTGGGCTCACGCATCGCGCTGGCGAACGGAGAGGAGCCCAAGGTTCCCGCTCCGCCCGGGCTCGAATACCAGCCAAGGTTTGGATGGTCGGTTGGGCTCGGAGTGGATGCCTCGGTGTTGACGGATGCCGGCAAGTCGCTGCTGAAGAGCGTGGGGGTGACGGAATGAAGGCATTCTTTGGTGTGTGTCTGGCGTTGTCGGTCCTGCTGGCGGGATGCGGTGGAAACGAGACGGTGAAAGGCTATGACGCGAAGCCCGAGGCGGAGTTCGATCCAGGGCTGACCCTCGTCTTCCCGGACAGGCAGCCCAACGGCACCCTGCCGCTAAAATCCGGAGGGACGTTCAAGGTGCGGCTGGACGCATTCATCCCCCACCTCTGCGAGCCCATCACCGCGACCGTGGAGTTGGTCACCGCGGCGGCTCCAGAGGACGCGAAGGTCTCCGCCCTGGCGACGCTGAGCCCGCAGAGCCCCTGTGAACAGGTCGCCGGCGAGGTGGAGCTGGCATGGCCCGAAGGAGGTGAGGTGCTTGTCCGGGCGACACTTGCCGGTGCCATCCGGGAGGAGCGGGTGGCCTTCGGGACGCGCGGCGTCCTGGAGCTCCGCGTCGACCCGGCTCAAGCGGTGCTGCCCGCGGCGGGGGAGGTGGTCGAGGTGACGGTCCTCGCGACACTGGATGGGGTGTCCGCTCCAGGCATCCCCATCCGCGTGGAGGCGGTCCCCGCGACGCAGGTGCTCCCTGCCACGGGTGTCTCGGATGCGCGCGGCGCCTTCCGCGCGAGCATCCTGGTTCCAGTGGACACGCTTGGGATGCGCATCGACGCCATCGCGGGCAGCGTCCGAACGGGAGTGACCCTCCGCGTGGCCCCCTGATGTGGGGCTCCGTGCCCGCTCTCCCGGGTGAGCGTTCAGCCGCGCGCGAACACGGTCGGCTCCGGGGTGTCGCTCCAGAGCAGCTCCAGCGCCTTGCCGGTCAGCCGCGCGCGCAGGACCTCGTAGCCGTCCACCGCGAACAGCCCCTCCGGCGTCAGGGGCGTGAGGCGGGCGGGGGCCCGGCTTCCCCGGCGGAGCCACAGGACTCCGTCCTTCCAGGACACCTCATTCGGTCCAAAGCGGCCGGCCAGGGCTTTGAGGGCCTGCGGCGCGATGGAGACCGGGTGCAGCCCTGCTTCCACCGTCGTCTGGGCCCAGGCGTATTCGAAGCGCTGCTCGGGGGCGAGGCCGGGAGTCGCCAGCAGCTTCTTCAAGGCGCGGGACTTCGCGACCTCCAGGGCCTGCTCGGGAGGTGTCTCTACGTCCGGAGCAATGCCCACGCCCTCCCAGTTCGTCTGGCTGACCGCGTGGACCGGGCGCCCATGCGAGACGCTGAGCACGAAGCAGGGGGCGACGGGCACGAGCGAGTTGTTGTTGGCGGCCCCCGCGGTCCTGGCGCCGATCAGCTCGCCCAGCTTGAGCTGCTGGACGTGATAGGCGAACTCTTCCCCCGCTGAAGCCACGCGCGGGTTGATCAGCACGTACAGGGGCTTGCCCATCAACCTCCCGGCGGGAAGGTGCTCCAGCGTCCGGGACTGCTCGGGAGGCTTGGAGCCGGAGAGAAACGTCAGCAGCGGTACGTCCCCATCGAGGAAGTGGCTGACCAGGTAGCGCACCGCCGCGTGGGAGCCACCTCCGTTGTCCCGCAGGTCGATGATGATCGCGTCCCCGTCCTTCAGGAACCGCAGGGCGTCGTCATAGGCCGTACCGGTCTCGTCCTGGACCCAGTGGAACCCGGTGACCCTCAGGTAGCGCACGTTGCCCGGCAGCACGCGCAGATCCGTGAGGCCGTGGTGTTCGCGCAGGGCCAGCTGGTGCCAGTACGCGTCGGTGTCCGTCGCCCGCACCCTGGGCGCCTCCGCGGCGGTGTACCGCGCGGCATCGTTCACCAGGTACATGTGCCGGTCCTTGCTGGCATCCACCAGGTCGGCGGTGACGCGCTCGGCGAACGCCGCTGGCGAGTCCACGTTGTAGCGTCCCGCCTTCCGCTCTTGTTCCAGACGCTCGACGAGCGCCGCGCGCTTCTCCGGGAAGACGTAGGTCCGCTGGAGCTCCGCCTGGATGGAGGACAGCGCCGCGTCGCGCTCCGTGGCGGTGAGCCGCGCGGGGGCCGTGACGGCGCCACTGACGGGGCGCTGCGCGAAGGAGGGCAGGGGTCCTGTCACGAGCCACAGGGCGGTCACTGCGATGAGCAGACGGTCAGCGCTTGGAATCATGGGTCGCTCCAGGTGCGTCGGAATCTTCGAGGTGCAGCAGGTCACCCACCCGCGCGCGCAGGCCGCGGCGGAGGCGACGAGCGCGGGCTGCCTCGGAGCGCTGTCCATGATGCCGTCGCGGCCATGACCCCTTGGGTGCTTCCACCGTGAAATCCGGCCCTCGCTGGCGACGACTCCCAGGTCCGAGCGAAGCCAACGCTCGAGCCCGTTCATCGGCACGGAGGCGTGCGTCTTTTCGCTCGGATCGAGTGGGGAGGTCGCCTTGGCGCCTGGCTGTCCATGGCGCGAAGGGAGCGATGACGCTTCACGCGCACATCGCTCCCCTCATGTCAGCGACGACTCCTAGTCCTTCGTACAGACGACGTCGTCGACCTGGAGGTGGTCGCGGTCGGCGACGCTGCGGCTCGGATAGAAGAACAGGCGCCAGTCGCGCACGTTGCCGGTGAAGCGGAAGAACACCGGCTGCCACTCGTCGCTGTCCACGGTGACGAAGTCCGTCTGCGGGCTCCAGCCGCCGCTCGAGTAGCTGCGGTGGCGGATGCTGCCGTGGCCGCGCACCCGGTACGAGCAGGAGTAGTTGCCCACCGGCACGTTGAACTTCTCCGTGGTGAAGCGCTCCGCGACCTGGATGGGCACCACGAACTGCAGCGCCGCCGAGCCGCCGTGCACCGCGCTCGTGTAGCGCGCGAGGCGCGAGGGCTTGATCTCCGAACCCGGGTCCGTGATGCCGTTGTCCAGGCCGTACCAGTAGTCCGGGACGTAGTTGTTCCCGTAGTAGGGGATGGCGCGGGTGCTCCAGTTCTCGAAGCCGCCGTTGCGGATGATGTTCGCGGAGTGGCTGGCCGCGACGCAGCGGCGGGTGGCCGGGTCGCAGGCAGGCAGGGCGCCGCGGCAGTCATACGTCGTGAAGCAGGCGCCTTCGGCCAGCTCGCACACGCCCGTGCTGGGGTTGCAGCTCGTCGCCGGGTTGCTGCACGTAACGCCGGCGCAGGGGTCGCCCTCGATGCAGAGGTGTGAAGCGGTGTCGCAGACGGGCGTCTCCGGGGTCCCCGCGCAATCCGCGTGGCGGGTGCAGCGGTCCTCGGCGGTCACGCAGGTGTGGGTCGCGTCGCAGGACTGCCACTCGCTGCAGTTCGTGGCGTCGTCGCAGCGGCCGGAGAGCGGCTTGCAGGTCACGGTGGTGTTGTCGCAACGCGCCCAGGCCTCGCAGCTGACCGAGTCGCACGGCTCGGGGGCCCGCACACAGCGAACGTCGTCGATGAGCAGGTGATCGCCGCTGGTGTTCCGGACGCTGAAGATGAGCTCGAAGGTGTCGAAGACGGAGTTGGCCAGGTTGAAGTTGTAGCTCACCTGGGTCCACGTCCGGGTGTCGACGGAGGTGTAGGCCGAGTAGCTGGAGTAGTCGGTGCCGAACCAGCCGTTGCGGACGTCACCGGTTCCCCGCGCCTGGTAGGTGCAGGAGTAGCGGCCCGCTGCCATGGACTTCGCCACGGTGGTGAAGCGCCTGTGGGTGGCCGAGGTGTTGATCAGCTGGGCCGCGTTCACGCCCTCGAAGGGCTGCGTCGTGACCTTCCGAACCACTTCTTCGATGTTCGTCGTGCTCCCGGACCACCGCGCAGGAAGCGCACCGGACCACTCCTCGAAGCCACCGTTGTCGATGACGTTCACCTCGGTGGGCCCGCCCGCGTCCGGATTCCCGGAGCCCGCGTCGGTCGGCTCGGTGCCGGCGTCAGGCGTCTCGGTGCCGGAGTCGGGAGTCTCGGAGCCCGCGTCGGGCGTCTCCGTGCCGGAATCCGGCGTTTCAGTGCCGGAGTCCAGTGTCTCGGTGCCGGAGTCCGGTGTCTCGGTGCCGGAGTCCGGCAGCGGATTGCCCGAGTCGGGCGTCCCGGTGCCCGAGTCCGGCCGGGACTGCCCGGCGTCGGGCGCCTCCGGAGAATCCGAATCACCGCCGCACGCGACGGCCAACACCAACAGCGAAGTCAGGCACACTCGAAACAACTTCAACGCAGCCTCCGGTTTCAGAACTGGATCTTTCGTACCACACTGTACCGGAGAGCAACCTCCCCAGGGGCCGGTGGCGCGTTTCTTCCTCCGGAATGGACCGCGGACTGGCGGGCCTCAGCGGGTTCCGGACGGAGCCCGCCGCTTCGCGCGAGCCCGGATGGGCGCGAGCACGAAGGAGAGGCTCATCAGTTGCTCGCGGCCGGGCGCCCTCGGCTGGCTGGTGAGCTCGCAGAGGCGCTCGATGAGTCTGTTGACCTCCTCGACGTCCCTGGCGCTCAGCCAGCCCTTGTTGCGAGCGGTCCAGAGCTCGCGTCGCGGACCGTCGAGGGCCACGTCCTCCAACTTCAGCGCCTGCTCGAAGTCGCGCGTCGCGACGCGCAGCAGGCCCCGGGCAAAACCTCCCACAGCTCCGAGATTGCCAGCCCTTCCCGCGCGGTAGGCCAGCCGGAGAGGCGCATCACCGGTGCCAGCGAGGCGGTAGCGCCGCTCGTCTCCTTCGGTCGCAGCCACCTCGCGGACCAGCCCGCCACGGCAGAGCGCGCGCAGGTGGTAGTAGAGCCCGTCCGCCGGACGCCCGAGCTCCTCCGCCAGGTCGGCGACGCTCGCCTCTCCGCCGAGCGCGGCCAGGGTGTCCACCAGCTCCTGCCGCACCGGAGAGGAGAGCAGCCGGATCTGTGCGGGATCCTGGATGGCGCGGCGATCGAACGTCCTGGGCATGCGCGGTCGGCTCCGGCTTCTTTGTTGAAATTTCGTGCAGTATTTCAACAATGGGGTGGCCGCTGCAAGCCATGCCGGGCAGCCTCGGAGCCTTCATGTTCGATTCGTCTGTGTTCCACACCGTGCGTCGTGGCGCGCTCGCACTCGCCACCGCCGTCCTCGCTTCCTGTGCCTCCATCCCCCCACCTTCCGCCGCGCCGGAGACGCTCTCGCCCGAGGCGGTGCGGGCGGACCTGCGCTTCGCGATGGAGACCCTCGAACGCAACCATCCGGACCTGGTGCATTCCGTCGACCGGAGCGAACTCGAACGAACTCGGGCGGAGGTCGAACGCACGCTCGACCATCCCCTGCCGCGTGACGAGGCATGGGCGGCGCTGGCCCGGCTGAACCCGGCCTTCGCGGACGGACACGTGCTGATGGGACCCCAGGGTTGGCGGGAGGCGAGCCGCGCGCATCTGTCTTCGGGGGGCGGCTTCTTCCCGTTCGAGGTGTTCCTCGGGCCGGACGGTGCGCCGAGGATTCTCTCGGCGCTCGGCGGAGGCTCCACGGCGCATGCCGGCCGGGCACTCACGCGCATCAACGGACAGGACGCGCGCGAAGTGGTGCGGGAGCTGATGTCCCGCATGCACGGAGACACGCCTCGTTTCCGCGCGGCATTGCTCTCGCAGCGATGGTGGCTCTACTACTGGAAGCTTCACGGCACGCCGGCGCGTTTCGAAGTGGAGCTGGACGGGGTTGAAGTCGTACGCGTGCCGGCGAGCCACGAGCTTCCCGCGATGCTCCAGGCCGAGGATGACTTCGAGCGGCTCTACCGCTTCGAGCTTCTCGAGGGTGGGGATGCCCTGCTCACGCTGGGCTCGTGCTCCTGGCCGGACAAGGCGCGCTACTTCGCCTTCACCCAGGACGCCTTCAGCAGGATGCGCACCGCGGGGACGCGACGGCTGATCATCGACCTGCGCGCCAATGGCGGAGGGGATGACGACATGTGGAAGGAGGGCATCCTCCGTTACGTGGCGGACCGGCCCTATCGCGCGGGTTCGAGCTACCGCAAGCGCTCTCGCAAGCCAGGGGAGACCACCGGGCAGGTGGTTGCCGGCGAAATCACCAGCCTCGAGGAGCCTCGCGTGGATGAGCCGCTTCGCTTCAAGGGGGAGGTCTGGCTGCTGGTCGGGCCGCTCACCTATTCGTCAGCGGTGCTCTTCAGCAACGTGGTCCAGGACTACCACTTCGGTGCCGTGGCGGGAGTGGGGGACGCGGTGCGGGTCCGCCAGTCCGGCGGCGTGCAGAGCGTGGCCCTGCCAAACACAGGGCTGATGTTGTCCTATCCCCGGTTCGTGCTGGACCGTCCCTCGGGGGCGAGGGAACCGGTGCTGCTGCGGCCGGACGTGGTGCTCGACGACGATCCGTTGCACCCCCACGCCGCCGTGGATGTCTTGCTGTCGCGGCCCGTGGGCTCGCACCTTCCCTGAGGTTGTCCTCACTGCGGGCGGTCTCCTAGCGAAGGCCGCTCGTGGTCGTTTCAGGTGGGAAGTTCACGCTTCCCGGGTGAGGCCCGGTTTCCAAGTATGTCTTGGGAGCCGTGCTGCTCGCGGGTGAGTGTGTCCGAACCCGGTTTGATCTGGAGTGGCTCCCCCGGCGATGTTTCCCGGCATGAGTTCGTTGGGGTTGAGGCTGTTCGCGGTTCTGGCCGCGGTGGGGGCGCTCATTGGCGTGGGCGGTTGCGAGGAGGCGAAGGAGAAGCCCTTCTCGCCCGTCACTCAGTCGGCGCGACTGCTGGACCCGCCACAGTACGCCGCTGAGTTCCTGGGCGACCTGTGGCCGGGGGACACCGATTCCTCGCCCATGACGCTGACGGAGGCGAATGGACTCCTCTATTTCTCGGCCGGACTCTTTCCCGACTTCCATGCTCCCTGGAGGAGCGATGGGACCGTCAACGGGACCGTCCGCCTTCTTCCTCCCTACCCGCGCCCAGAGCTGAGCCTTCATGAGGTGGCGTCCTTCACCGCGGTGAACGGCACCGTCTTCTTCACCGCCGGAGATGCGGACACCAGCAATCAGGATGTTGAGCTGTGGAAGACCGATGGCACCGCCATGGGAACCTCGCGCGTGAGGAACCTCCACCCGTCGGATAGCTCGTATCCGGAACAGCTCACGGCGGTGGGGAACACGCTGTTCTTCACTGCCGACGACGGCGCGTACGGAAGACGCCTTTGGCAGAGCGATGGAACGACCGCGGGCACCGTCCTGGTGCAGCCCCAGAAGCCCCCCACGATGCAGGAACCCGGCTGTCTGACGAACTTCAACGGGACGCTGTTCTTCGTCGCCAACAGCTCGACGTACGGCCTCGCGCTGTGGAAGAGCAATGGCACCGCGAACGGCACCGTCGTCGTCAGGACCCTCAATGAGGAAAACTGGGGCGATTTCGAACCGACCCCGGACCTGGCCTGCGCGGTCATCGGGAACCGGCTGTACTTCGAGGGGCCCAAGCCATCGGGTGGACGGGCGCTGTGGCGGAGCGATGGGACGGCTGCGGGCACCGTGCGCATCAAGGACATCACCTCCCGTGGCGCGGACAACCGGCTTGGTGTTTTCACGAACGTCCATGGCACGCTCTTCTTCACCGCTCAGGATCGAAGCCTTGTCGCGTTGTGGAAGAGCGATGGCACCGCGGAGGGGACGGTCGAGGTCTCGCTGTTTCCCGCCTCCCGGGAAGAAGACAGGCCGCAGTCTCTGACCGTGGTGGGCAACCTCCTCTTCTTCACCCGTCGCACCGGGGCGGGCGTCCGCGAGTTGTGGAAGAGCGATGGCTCGGAGTCGGGGACCCAGCGCGTCATGGTGATCCGTCGCGGGAGCTCGGTGCAAGAGCGCGTTTCGCTCGCCGCCTTCCAGGGCCTGCTGTACTTCACCGCCGAAGATGAGACGAGCGGAGCCGAGTTGTGGCGCACCGACGGCACGGAAGCCGGGACGGTCCGGGCGGTCGACCTGTGGCCTGGTGCCGCCAGCTCGGCGCCTTCCTCCCTGCGGGTCGTCCGGGATGCGCTCTACTTCGCGGCCGATGACGGGGTGAGCGGCCGCGAGCTCTGGAGGAGCGATGGCACCTTGGCTGGCACCGTGCAGATGCGGAATATCTCCACCTTCAAGAAGAGCTCCGCTCCCTCTTTCGGCGTGGCCTTGAATGGCGTGCTGTACTTCGGCGCTGAGGATGGCCCGCATGGGCGGGAACTCTGGCGGACGGATGGCACTCCGGCGGGAACCGCGTTGGTGAAGGACCTCTTGCCAGGGCAGAAGCGGGGCATGCCCACGCAACTGACGCCGATGGGGGGCCTGCTCTACTTCACGGCTTTGGACGCCGCGGGGTCCTCCCTGTTGTGGAAGAGCGACGGCACCGAGTCAGGCACCATGCAGGTGCTGAACAGCTTTCCCGAAGGAGGGAGGGATGTCGCGAACCTGCGGCGACTGGGGAACCTGCTGCTGTTCACGGCCTCGGAGCGAATCGGGGGGCGAGAGCTGTGGCGGAGCGACGGGACCGAGGCAGGCACCGTGCGGGTGAAGGACATCGATCCCGTGGCGCAAAGCATTCCGCCCCTTCCCGGGCTCGCGATCCTCAAGGACCACGTCTACTTCACGGCCTCCGAAGGCACCTCGGGCTACGAGCTGTGGAAGAGCGACGGGACCGAGGCGGGCACCGTGCGGGTGAAGGACATCGCCGTGGGCAGCGGGAGCAGTACCCCCATCGACATCTCCACGGTGGGCGAGCAGCTCTTCTTCTTCGCCAATGATGGCGTCACGGGCTCCGAGTTGTGGAAGAGCGACGGCACCGAGGCCGGCACCATGCGGGTGAAGGACATCTGGCCCGGGACCGCCAGCAGCAGGACGCCCGACTGGGGCCAATTCGTCGATGTGGACGGAGTGGCCTTTTTCATGGCCAATGATGGCTCGAGTGGCACGGAGCTTTGGAGGAGTGACGGCACGGAAGAAGGCACCGTGCGCGTCAAGGACCTCTCTCCTGGGAGCGCCAGTTCCACCATCTCCGCATCCAATCTCAAGGTCTACCAGGGGCAGCTCTTCTTCGGATTCTTCGACGGCCAGCAGGGCAACGAGCTGTGGCGCACGGATGGCTCCGAGGCGGGCACGGTCTGTGTCAAGGACCTCGTCCCCGGCGTCGGGGGTTCCTATCCCAGCAACTTCGTGGTCGTCGGGGGAACGCTCTTGTTCACAACCTTGTCTGGCCAGGGCCGAACGACGATCTGGCAGAGCGATGGAACGTCGACGGGGACGCAGCCCTTCGCGAGAGGCGGGGAGTGGTCCAATCCGGGGCAGCTGGCGCAGCTGGGCGACGATCTGATCTTCGTCGCCTACGACGGGTTGCACGGGAGTGAGGTGTGGCGCCTCCCGCGGGTCATAGACCAGACGCCACCCCGGTTGACGTGCCCAGCGTCCCTGGTGGCCGAGGCGACGAGCGCCCAGGGTGCGACGGTGGACTACCCGCTCGTGACGGCAACCGATGAGCGCGGGGAGACTCCGACGCTCCGCTACAGCCAGGAGAGCGGGACCCCGTTTCCGCTGGGGACCACGTCGGTGGTCGTCACCGCAGCCGACGCCGTGGGCAATAGCGCCACCTGCTCCTTCACGGTCGACGTGTGGGACACCACGCCGCCGGAACTCACCTGTCCGGTGGACGTGAGCACCTGGGCGACGGCCAATGACGGCGCCACGGTGGAGTATCCGGACGCCATCGCGACGGATACGGTCTCCGCCGCGACGCTCGAATACAGCCATGCGACCGGGACACGGTTTGGTCTGGGGCTCACCAAGGTCACGGTCGTGGCGACGGATGCCGCCGGGAACTCCTCTTCGTGCGCCTTCCAAGTCCAGGTGGCGGAGACGCCAGCACCGGCAATCACCTGTCCGGTGGACATCCAGGCCGAGGCCATTGCCGCCACGGGTGCGCCCGTCCATTACCCGGAAGCGAGCGCCACGGGGACCGGCGGGGTGTCGGTGACGTACAGCTCCGCGAGCGACAGCGTGTTCCCGCTGGGGGACACGTTGGTGACGGCGACCGCACGTGACGAACGAGGGCGCACGGCGAGCTGTGCCTTCACCGTCACCGTGCGCGACACCACGCCGCCGCAAGTGGGCTGTCCGGGGGACCTCGTGGCCGAAGCAGAGGGCCCCGACGGCGCGTCCGTTCCGTTCCTTCTCGTGAATCCCCGGGACGCGGTGACGCCTTTCCCCTCGGTGACGTCCAGCGCCAGTGCGGGGGCCCGCTTCCCGCTGGGAACCACGGAGGTCACCGTGACGGCGACGGATGCGGCGTCCAATGCCGCCACGTGTGCCTTCTCCATCACCGTGAGGGACACCACGCCCCCCGAGCTCAGCTGCCCCTCGGATGTGGTGATCAAGACCGGGAGCGACGAGGGCACGGTCGTGACCTTCCCGGAGGCCGTGGCCCGGGATGCGGTGACGCCGGTGGTTCCCGTGACCTACAGCCACGCGTCTGGCAGTGGGTTTCCGCGCGGCGCGACGGTCGTGACAGCGACGGCCCAGGATGCGTCAGGCCTCTCCGCTTCGTGCACGTTCCAGGTGACGGTGGCGTACTTCGTGCCCCCACCGGCGGGCGGGGAGGTGACGACGGGGTGCGCGTGCTCGGCGGAGGCTTCCGGCGGTGGTGGAGGCGCCGCGTGGTTCGCGCTCCTGGGGAGCGCCTTCTGGCTCCAGAGGCGTTCCCGCCGGGAGTGTTGAGGCAAAGGGCCCGGGGCCACTCCCTCGTGCAGGGCGTCCCGGACCTGCTGGTGCTCAAGAGCGTGGGATGGGGCGACTCCGCGCAGCCACGAATGGCCACCTGGAACTGCTCCGCGAAGGCGCGGCACCCGAGCAATTCAGCCCGCCCTGCCAGCCAGCTCCTTCGCTGCCCCGATGAAGCGGCGCAGGGGCTCCGAGCGCTGTGCGCGGCTGGGGGAGTAGAGGAAGAAACCCGGCACGAAGGGCGCGTAGTCCTCCAGTACCCGCACGAGGCGTCCGGAATCCAGATGCTCCTGGATGGCTGGCTCTTGGACGTACGCCAGCCCCAGCCCCTCGATGGCGAATGTCACGCCGGCCATCTCGTCGTTGGTGGCGACATTGCCGCGCACCGGGATGCGCCAGGTCCTGCTTTCGCGCTCCAGCTCCCAGGCATAGGGAGTTCCGGTCGTCTGTGAGCGCAGGACGATGCATTCGTGCTGGAGCAGGTCCTCGGGGCGCTCAGGAGCCCCGCGCTTATCGAGATAGGCCGGTGCACCCACCACCACGAAGCGGAAGGCATCCGTCAGACGTACCTGCACCATGTCGCGCTCGATGGTCTCGCTCAGACGCACGCCTGCGTCGTAGCCCTCCGCGACGATATCGATGAGGCGCTGTTCGACGATGATGTCCACCTCCACGCGGGGGTATCGCGCGCGGAAGGCTGACAGCACGGGCGCGATGAGCAGGGACACCGCTGCTCGTGGCACGGACAGCTTCAGCCGTCCGACGACCTCCCCTGGCTCGGCCGAGGCACCGTGGAGCGCGGCGGCCGCCTGAGCAAGGCCCGGACCGGCCTCCTCCACGAGCCGCCGTCCCGCATCCGTCAGGGACACACTGCGAGTGGTGCGGTGGAGCAGGACCACGCTCAGCTGCTCCTCCAGCTGCCGGACGGACTGGCTCACGGCGGCCGTGGAGACGCCGAGCTCGCGCGCCGCGCCACGGAAGCTCTGAAGCCGCGCGACGGCAAGGAACACGTGCAGCTGCTGGAAGAGGACCGTCTTCATGTCGGGACTCCTCTGGGGCACGAATCGCCGGGCCACCATCAACTCCTGCTTAACGGCCCGTTCGCTCCTCGACATCTAGTCCTCGGAGGGTGCGCCGCGTAGTTCTTTCACCGGGCCCTGCTGCTTCGGGGGCATGACGCGCACGGCAAGGGCCTTGCGGACGTCGAAGCCTTCCAGCGCGCCCGACAACCTGAGGGAGCCTCATGTCCATCTCACTCGCTGGCGCGTCCGTGGCGCCGGCCCCGCGCTCCGCGTCATGGAGCGCCGTGTTCGCGCTCACCCTGTGTGTCTCGACGCTCATCGCGTCCGAGTTCATGCCGGTGAGCCTCCTGACGCCCATCGCGTCGGACCTTCACCTGAGCGAAGGCCGCGCGGGCCAGGCGATCGCCGTCTCCGGTCTCTTCGCCGTGCTGACGAGCCTCTTCATCACGTCCTTGGCCAGGTCCGTCGACCGCCGGAGGCTGCTCCTCGGTCTCACCGGCGTCATGTTGGCTTCGGGGCTCGTGACCGCCTTCGCGCCCAGCTACGCCGTGCTCATGGTGGGCCGTGCGCTCATCGGCGTCGTCATTGGCGGCTTCTGGTCGTTGTCCGCGGCCACCGTCATGCGCCTGGTCCCCCGGGACGAGGTACCGCGCGCGCTTGGCCTGCTGAACGGTGGCAACGCGCTGGCCGCCACCATCGCGGCGCCGCTCGGCAGCTTCCTGGGCCAGTACATCGGGTGGCGGGGCGCGTTCTTCGCGGTCGTTCCGCTCGCGGCCATCACCCTTGTGTGGCAGGCCTCCACCTTGCCCCCAATGCCCACGGAGCGCGCCGCTCCGCCTCCGAGCACCTTCGCCATCCTCCGGCGCCCGAAGGCGCGGTGGGGCATCCTGGCGGTCACGCTCTTCTTCATGGGCCAGTTCGCCCTCTTCACGTACCTGCGTCCCTTCCTGGAAACCGTCACACGGGTCGGGGTGTCCACCCTCTCGCTGCTCCTGTTGGGAATGGGCGTCGCGGGGCTTCTGGGCACGTACCTCATCGGCTTCCTCGTGGGCAGGCGGTTGTCCGCGGTGCTCATCTCAGCCCCCGTGGCGATGGCCGTCATCGCGGTCCTGCTCATCGTCTTCGGCCCATCCCTCGCGGCAACGGCCGTCCTGCTGGTGGGGTGGGGACTCATCGGCACGGCGGCACCGGTCGCGTGGTGGACGTGGCTCAGCCGCACACTGCCGCGCGACGCGGAGGCTGGCGGCGGCCTCATGGTCGCGGCCATCCAACTCGCCATCACCGTGGGCGCTTCGCTTGGAGGGCTGCTGTTCGACCGGAGCGGCTACCGGAGTTCGTTCGGAGTGAGCGCCTTGCTGCTCGGGGGCGCGGCCCTGCTGGCCATCCGAGCGTCGAAGCCTGAAGGCTCAATCAACCCATGAGGATGAAGACAATGAAATCACGTTTGCCTGGCGCGCTCTTGCGGGTGTCCCTCTCCGCGCTCGCGGCCTGCGCATCGCCGTCGGCAGCAGTGGCGCGTCCAACACCGGGCCTCGCGTCTGGTGACACATCCAACGGTGCGGACAACTTCTACACGAGCGACCAGGTCACCGTGGAGAAGGTTGTCTTCAAGAACCAATACAAGATGGATGTCGTTGGGAACCTGTTCGTTCCCAAAGGCCTGAACCGCGACGCGAAGACCCCGGCGATCGTCGTCGGACATCCCATGGGTGCGGTCAAGGAGCAGAGCGCGAACCTGTACGCCACGAAGATGGCGGAGCAGGGATTCGTCACCCTGTCCCTGGACCTGTCCTTCTGGGGCGAGAGTGCGGGCCAACCCCGCAATGTCGTCGCGCCGGACATCTATGCCGAGGACTTCAGCGCCGCGGTGGACTTCCTGCGCTCCCAGCCGTTTGTCGACAAGGAGCGGGTGGGCGCCATCGGAATCTGCGGCAGCGGGAGCTTCGTCATCAGCGCCGCCAAGATCGATCCTCGCATCAAGGCCATCGCGACCGTCAGCATGTATGACATGGGCGCCGCCAACCGGAACGGGCTCCGGCATTCGGTGAGCCTCGAGCAGAGGAAGAAGTACATCGAGGAGGCAGCCCTGCAGCGCGATGTGGAGTTCGCGGGCGGTGAAACGAAATATACGAGCGGAACGCCCGAGACCCTGAATGACCAATCCACTGCGACGGATCGCGAGTTCTACGACTTCTATCGCACCGCGCGTGGGCACCACTCGAACACCACGACGCACCCGACGCTCAGCAGCAATACCCGGTTCATGAACTTCTACCCGTTCACGGACATCGAGACGATCTCTCCCCGGCCGATGCTCTTCATCGCGGGCGAGAACGCCCATTCCCGGGAGTTCAGCGACGAGGCCTACCGGCTCGCCGGTGAACCCAAGGAACGGGTCCTCGTGCCCGGCGCGGGTCACGTGGACCTCTACGACCGCGTCGGCCGGATTCCCTTTGAAAAGCTGACCACGTTCTTCATGACGAACCTGAAGTGACCGAGGCAAGCGGGCCCTTCCTCCCGGAGGAGGCATCGGGGCCACCACGGCCGGTGCCTTCGCGCTCGAAGCGGCGACGGTCGCGGAGCTGCGGGCGGGCTGACTGAGGCCTACCTCGGGCGCATCCGTGCGCTCGGCCGCATCGAGGACCTGCCGCTGTGCTCGGTCATCAAGCTCAACGAGCAGGCTTCGCACGCGCGCCGCAAGCCCGGGTTCACGCGGAGTATGGACCCGCGTGGCGGGTAGGGTGGACCGGGCCGTGCCCACTTCTTGATCCTCGTCAATGCGGGCGAGGGCTCCCCCCTCCAGTCTGGAGGCCACAACGTCGCTGAACGTTCTGGTGCCCTCGTGATGAACACCTCCCGCCTTCACTCCCGCTCCCTGGGAGCTCTCTTTCTCCTTCCGTTCTTCGCCTACGGCATCGGCACCGCGCTCGTCACCTCCGTCCTGAATGAGCCGGAGCACCTGGCCGGACAGAGGACGCTGTTCGTGGGGGGCGCGCTGCTGCTCCTGTTGAACTCCCTCTTCGTCGTCGGAATTGGCGTGCTGTTCTTTCCCCTCCTCCGTGAGCGGAGCCCGGGCATCGCCGTCGCGTACGTCTGCACGCGGGTGATGGAGGCGCTGACCCTCATCGTCGGAGTGGTGTTCCTGCTGTGCATCCTTGAGCTCGGAGAATCCGCGCAAGGGCAGGCGACGCTGGTCCAGCTGCTGTCGAAAGGGAACTTCTGGGCGTACCAGCTCGCGATGATCATCCTGGGGGTCGGCAGCGTGGCGTTCTGCCTGTCGCTGTACCGCTCCCGGCTTCTTCCCTCGTGGCTCCCGCTGGTGGGCGCGGTGGGCTACGGGCTTCTGGCGCTGGGGGCCGTGCTGGAGCTCTTCGGGCTGCCGTGGGGCATCCACTTCTCCGGGCCCGGGGGCCTGTTCGAGCTGATCCTCGGCGGCTGGCTCATCGCCCGGGGGTTCCGGACGGTCACGCCCTCCGTCGCGGCGTAGCCGGCTTGCCGCGCGTGGCGATGCGCTTCCGGATCCGGCTCAGCGACTCGGGCTTCACGCCGATGTAGCTGGCCAGCTGGTATTGGGGAATCCGCTGGAGGATGTCCGGCCGCGCCTTCGAGAGCTTGAGGTAGCGCTGCTCCGGCGTCTCAGTGAGATAGGAAGCGAACCGCTCCTGCTGTTCCGCCAGGACCTTCTGCATCACCCTCCGGGAGATGCTCTCGAAGCGCGGGAAGCGCCGATACAGGTCCCCCTCGCGTTGCTCGGTGCCCACGACCACCGTGGTGTCTTCCGCGCAGACCATGAAGTGATCCGCCGGGGTCCGATTCATCATGCTGTGAATCGAGAGGACCCATTCGTCCTCGCTGAAGAACCCGTTGCTCCGCTCCTCCCCGTCGACGAGGGCGTACTGGCGGACGCAGCCCTGGAGGACGAAGTAGGCCTCGGTGGAGACCTGGCCCGCCATGAGCAGGTGAGTGCCTTTCGGACAGGTCCTCACCACCATGCTGTCCAGGATGGCCTGGGCTTCCTCATCCGACAGAGGAGCGATGCGGCGGAAGTAGTCGACGAGCTTGTTCTTCATGGGAGCCCCGCGCGACGGCGGGGCCCCATCTTCTCAAGTCAGAGCGTCTTGAGGTACTCGATGATGGCCAGACGCTCCGGGTCGGTGAGCACGGAGTTGAATTCGTGGCCGCCGTTGTCCTGGCCGAAGGCGTTGGTGTTGTAGATCTTCCGGTCCTCGAGCTGCTGCCGCGTGCGGGTGGGCGGGAAGAGGATGTTCCAGGAAAGAGCCAGGTTGCTGAAGAGCACGTTCATCATCTCCTGCGCCAGGGGAGTGGTGAACTCGTCGCCCGGCTGGCAGTTGATGTACGGCGACACCGCTGGATTCAGGGGCGTGCGCCACTTGCAGGGGATGGTGTCGTACTTCCAGCCGAGCCTGGTGGAGTCGTAGGCGCGTTGCAGGTCCGTGTCGAAGCCCATGAGGCTCAGCGGCTGATCCCACCGCGGCGGCGCGGAGACCCGGCGCCAGATGGGCTTGCGGTCAGCGGGCTTGAGCACCTCCCAGACATTGGGAACCGAGCCGTTGTGCAAGTACGGCGAGGTGGCCCAGACCCCGTACAGCGGCGGCGCGAGGTAGCCGAGTTCCCGATTGCCACGGATGTGCGGCTGGTTCTGCGGACCACAGTCGTTGGCGGTGCCAGCCGTTGAGGGGTAGCCGAAGAAGTTCTTGGCGCCCGCGGACTGAACCGCCGCGTTGTTGGTATTCACCCGGACCGGGTCGGTGCCAATGATTCTCAGTGGGGCGATGTAGCTCGCCATGCCCTCCAGCGCCGGTGTCGCCAGGAAGGCCGGGTTGTTGACGTAGCGGGGCGAGTAGGCCCCATGGCAGCTCGCGCACGAGCCGTTGCCCTGAGGCCGCGGCACGGCGTTGTTGCGCGCCGGTGCCCACATGTCGAGCGTGTGGAACAGCACCGCCCCCTGCTCGGCCAGCGTCTGGTTGATGGGCAGTGGATAGGGCGGTGACTTGAGGGAATCGACCCAGGTGTTGAGCGCCGGGCCGTTGGTCCGCATCCAGTCCTGGCCCGCTTCACTCAGCGGCCCGCCGGCGCTTCCGAACAGGCCGATGAACGGCGTGTAGAACACCATGTCCACGCGCGGCGCATCCATGGGGAAGACGCCGTCGACGAACTTCACCGGCCGGTGCCCCATGTTCCACCAGGCGGGCGTATCCATTCCGGCGGTCGAGCCGGAGTTGATGAGCCCAATCACCTCGGAAGGCGTCAGCAGGTTCTCGTCCGGGAACAGGAAGGCGAGGTTGATGTCGCTGGCGTTGTTGGTGCCACGGGTCCGGTTGAGGTTCAGGAACGTGGCGAGCGACGCCGGGTAGCCCAGGGGCAACAGGTCGCTCAGGAACAGGTCCAGGTCCGCCAGGCTGCTGCCGCCGCCCACCTGCACCCCCAGGCCCGGGCCATCCCCGGGTTTGCCCACCATGCCGCTGTGGCAGGCATGACAGGTGACGCCGATGCGGCCGCTCCAGCTCCCATCCGGGTTGCGAAGCTGCGTGAGCATCTGCGGCAGTTGTCCGCTCCCGCCGTTGGAGAGATTCGGAAGCTGCCCGGGCAATGGATAGGGATTGCGCGCGGTGCTCTGCCCCGACCCGTAGCGCTGGGAGACCAGGGTGTCGAAGTTGTCGGGACGGAAGGGAAAGCCCCAGACGCGCCACAGTTCGTTGTACTGCGCCGCGGAGAAGGTCGCGATGCCGAACGCAGCCTCGGGCCGCGTGTAGTTGGTGCCGGTGAACAGCACGCCCACTCCGGGATGGCCATTGGTCAGCAGCCCCTCGCCATGCGCGAAGCGCGCACGCAGTTCGCCACAGCTCTTCGCTGCTCCCTGCTCCTTCACGACCTCCGGGTCGACATGACAATTCTTCCAGTAGGCATTGAAGTGCACCGCCCGCCCGTCACTGATGCCGGGCTGCACCAGGGTCCGAGGATCCACCGGCAAGAGCGCACTGTCCGGCTTGCCATAGCAGAAGTCCCACTGCGCCGAGCCGCCTCGACTGCTCCCCAGCAAATCACTCGCGGCGCCGACGCCAGGCACCGCCAACGCCGCCATGACAGACAGCATGCGAACGAATGGCACGGCGGCGCCGCTTCCGACGAACGGCCTTCTCACAACGCGCATGAGCTCCTCCTGCTTCGCGGCTGACTTTGCTGACGGCGAGGCGGAGGGGCGCGCGGAGGATGAGGGTCGGGCGCCTCGCTAAGCGAAACGATAGGCCTCTATTGGCACTCCGTCAATAACGGATGAAAAGCCCGAGGCGCCCGGGTGGGGACGTCAGGGTTTGCCCAGCAGCTCCAGCGCGGAGGTGGTCATCAGGGTGACGCCGGTGCGCAGCGCGCGCTCGCGGTCCGGCGCGTAGAGGGGCGAGTGCGGGGAGGGGAGTGCCTCCTCCGTGCCCTTGGCCTCGGCGAAGCGTTTGGGTTCGGTGATGCCCAGCCACAGCATCACCGAGGGCACGCCCGCGCGGCCGTACTCGGAGAAGTCCTCTCCGCCCATGACGGATGGCGTCTCGCTGAGGTTCTTCTCGCCCAGCACCTTGCCCACCGCGGCCACCAGCCGCTTCGTGAGTTCCGGGTCATTGTAGGTGGCGGGCGTGCCTTCGGTGACGTTGACGGTGGGGGGGCGGGGCGCTCCAGATGCCATCGCCTCCGCCTTGGCGATGCGCTCGATGCCGGCCAGCAGCGCCTTGCGGACCTCCGGCTTGTATGTGCGCAGCGTGAGCTGCAGGCGCACCTCGTCCGGGATGATGTTGCTCTTGGTGCCTCCGTGGATGGAGCCCACCGTGAGCACCGCCGGCTCCAGCGGGCTCTTCTCCCGGCTGATGAGTGTCTGCAGGGAGAGGATGGTTCGCGCCGCCATCACCACCGGGTCCACGGTGGTGTGCGGGTACGCACCGTGCCCGCCCTTGCCGTAGAGGGTGACGTCCACCGAGTCCACACTCGCCAGCGCATAGCCGGGGGTGAACTGCACCGTCCCCGCCGCGGCGTTGGCCACGGTGTGCATGGCCACGGCGACGTCCGGCTTGGGGAAGCGCTTGAACAGGCCGTCCGCCAGCATCTGCCGGGCCCCCGCTCCAATCTCCTCGGCGGGCTGCCCCACCAGCATCAGCGTGCCACGCCACCGGTCCTTCGTCCGCGCCAGCAGCGTGGCCGTGCCAATCCATGACGTCATGTGCACGTCGTGCCCGCACGCGTGCATCACCGAGACTTCCGTCCCGCCTGCATCCTTCGCCTTCGTCTTGCTGGCGTAGGGCAGCCCCGTCTTCTCCTCCACCGGAAGCCCGTCCAGGTCCGTGCGCAGCATCACCGTGGGGCCCTTGCCGTTGCGCAACAGGGCCACCACGCCGTGCCCGCCCACCTTCGGTGTCACCTCGAAGCCGAGCTTGCGCAGGCGCTCGGCCAGCTTCGCGGCCGTCTTCTCCTCCTGGAGTGACAGCTCGGGCGTCTGGTGCAGGTCGCGGTAGAGCGCGTCCAGTTCGGGGTACAGCGCGTCCAGGCCCGCGAGGACCGTGGGAGGGGGCGCCTCCGCGAGCGCGAGGCCGCCGGGCGCCGCGACACAGGCGAAGAGCAGGGGAAGCAGGGGGAGCGTTTTCACCAGGGGGTCTCCTGACCGTCAGGGAGCCCTCACTGTACTCGGGCGAGGCATACATTCGAGTCGGGGGGACCTATGTCCACGAGCAATCTTCCGATTGAGGTCGAGCTCATCTACGAACTCATGCCCTGCAACGCCATGCGCTCGGCGCAGGAACCCCTCCGGCCGCCCCATCCCTGCGCCTATTTCCGTCAGTGGGGGGAGCTACCACAGCTACGACTACGTGGAGGACCGCCCGCCTCCCGAGCCAGGCATCGTCCACCCGGCGAAGTACGTAGGGCGCGCCCCCTTGGTCCCCGAGGCGCTGAGTGGCTGCCGCAAGGCCCCCATCATGGCGGTGGGTATCAACCCCAACCTCCCGGCGTGGTGGAGCGCGAAGCGCCAGTCGCTCTACCCGCTGTTCGACGACTACCAGCAATACGCGCACTACTTCCGGTACCGCGCGGTGGACAAGCTGGAGGTGCCGCGCGCCGACTACGAGCGCTTCGGCGGCGGCGAGCAGGACACCCCGGACTCCGACTTCGAGCTTCAAGTGCCCGCGGACGAGACCGGTGCTCGCCGGGTGCCCCTCAAGCTCCAGCCCCAGAAGATGTATGAGACGTATCAGGGGCTGCTGGACGCCGTGGCGGAGGGGATGGGTTGGAGCGGTCACAAGCTCCGGGTCGGGGAGGATCTCTCCTACGGGAACATGGTGGCGTGTCCCTCGGCGAAGTGGACCACGAGAGCCTCCCCGGAGGATCCGAAGCTGCCCCCGATGACGGTCGCCCAGCGGGATGGCATCGTCGGCGAGTGCTTCCGCGAGCGGAGGTATTTCCTCCGACAGCTCTTCCAGAGCCTGCCCTCCGTGCTGCTGTGTTTCAGCCAGAGCACCGCGAACGCGCTCATCTCCGAGTTGAAGCCTCTCTTCGTGAAGGGCGCTCCCCAGCCAGGGGAGCCGCTGGAGTCGCTGATGTCCCGGGAGATCCGCTTGAGGTTCGGCGCCGCGCCGGATGGCAGCGAGCTGGGGGCGCGAGTCATCTTCGCGCCTCACAGCACCGGGGACTCCGCCGACTTCGAGAAGTCCCGAGCGCGGGTCATCGAGCAACTCCTGGAGGAGGCGAGGGCGGGCCGGCTCGCCATGAATCCACGGACCGGGCACCTGCGGCGCCCCAGGGGCGCCTGCGTCCTCTGCACGATGATGCGGATTGGTCCGTGTGACTACGAGCGTGAGCTGCAGCCGCTCAGCCAGCAGCCGGCGCTCACCGCCGCCTCGCCCGGGCCGCTCCTGGCCAGGGAGAAGTCAGCACAGCTCGCGTGGGTGCGAGAGACATTGGCCGACTCCCCGCCGGTTCCGGTGGCTTGGGGCGACACGGATGAAGAGGCAGGGGAACGCCAGGCCCCTCACGCGAAGGCGGCGCTGCGCAGGACCATCACGTCGGCGAAGTCGTGGCGCTGCGGCGCAAGACACAGCGCTCCCTGCGACACCTGCTCGAGGAAGTGCTCGCCGTAGTCATGGCGGGGACCCGAGGCGTACACGGTGATGTCCCGCGCCCGCGCGACGTCCCCGAGCATCCGGGCCACCGCGTGCGCCACCTCTCCCCAGAAGGGGAAATACAAATAGAAAGCGGTGCCATCCGACAGGTCCACATCGCGGACATCCGCGTGGATGAACTCCAGGTTCGGCAGCGCGAAACGTGCGCTGTTGCTGCGCGCGGACTCGACGTATGTCTTTCCATACTCCACGCCCTTGACCCGGGCCGAGGAGCTGGCCGCGACGGTGATGGCGAACTTCCCGTTGCCACAGCCGAGATCGTAGACCGTGTCGCGCGGCCCCGGACTCGTGGTGGAGAGGAAGTCGGAGATGCGCTGGGCCCGCGAGGCCATGTTCACCTGACCGAACGGGGGGCGGTCCTGGCCGGTGGTGATACGTGAAATGCGTAGCAGGCCCTCGAGCCAGTCATCCGCCGCCGTGCTCGCGCGGCCCGTGGCCTCGGTGAAGCCGAGCCCCTCCCACTGCTCCCGGAAGCGGGCTGGCGAGAGGTCTCCCGTTCGAAGCTGCTGGGCGACGTCGTCTCCGGACGCATCCAGCGCCGCGGTCACCAGGAGTGCACGCGCCTGGAGCGCGGTCCAGAGCGCCTGGAGCTCCGGGCGGGCCCGCACATCCAGCAGGAGCAACTCCGGTTCGACGTTCTCCTGCACGAAGGCGAACCGCTCGAAGAGCTCCCACTGCGCGCCCAGGCCCATCGTCCGCAAATCGCTGGGGGCCAGGAGCGTTTCTGCGCGCTCAACCCACCAGGGCGCGGCGGGGGGAACGGGGGGAGAGGGCGCCATGGGTCAGGAGTTGTATCAACCAGCCGAGTTCCATGCTGGCGGACGCGGTTGCGGGAACCTCGCTCCAGACTTGACGGCGAGCCTGGCCCCGGGTCGGTGGCCTGGTGTGATGGCGCGCGCTCCCTCCGTGCCTATCTCTGGCGGGAGCACTCGAAGGGGTTATCCGCCATGGACATCATCGACCTCATCGACCGGACCCGCGACAGCATCTCCGCGCGCTGCGTCTTCGGCCAACCCATCCAGCAGGGCGAGGTCACCGTGATTCCCGTCGCGCACGTGAGGGGCGGTGGAGGCGGCGGTGGGGGCGAGGGCCCGGTCCATGAGGGCCACTCGAAGGAAGGCATGGGACGTGGGGAGGGCACGGGCTTCGGGCTGAGCGCGCGCCCGGCCGGCGCCTTTGTCATCCGCGGAGACAAGGTGTCGTGGCTGCCTGTCGTGGAGCCCACACGCATCGTTCTTGGCTTGCAGGTACTGGCTGGCATTGCCCTGCTCGTCTACTCGCGCACGCGGCTGAGTGGCCGGCGATAGGCCGTCCCCGGCCGAAGCTCTCGTCGCGCACGCACAGCCGCTCGCTTCTAGCGCAGCGCCGCGAGGGCCGCGCCGACCTTCGCCACCGTCACCGACACGGGCGTCGTCACCTCCGGAGCGAAGATGGCCACGCGGAGCTCCTCGAAGGCCCACCGCAGCTCCTGCGCCGCCTCCTGGTCACGCACGGTGGCGCTCCTGGCGAGGAAGGTGTCCCACAAGGGGGTAAAGGGCGCGGCCTTCCCTGCGTCCTTGCTGGGGTTCGCCACCGCACGCGACAGCCGTGCCTGGGCCGCGCGGAGGTAGCGCGGGTAGTTCAGCAGGCGCGCGAAGGGAATCCACTCGATGAGCTTCGCGGGGAACAGCTGCCCGAGCTGCGAGCGGATGTCCCGCACGGCCGCCGCGCCGCTCTGCCCCTTGGAGGCTGCCTTGAGTGCGGCGAGCGTCTCAGCGAGCTCCGCGGAGGTGGCAACGACGACGTTCGTCCAGTCCCGGGCCGTCTGCTCGATGCGCGGTGAGCCCTCACGGACCAGCGCCTCGAAGGCCGCCTTCGTGCGGGGCAGCGGTGCACCCGGTGCGAGCTTGAACGCATCGTCGACGCTGCGTGTGAGGACGAGCGCCCGGAAGGCGTCGGCCAGGCCCCGCGCGGGCGGCGCGCCGTCCAGGGACGGGAAGGGCAGCGGCATGCGCGCGGCGCTGACGGCCACGTGTCCGCGCGCGGCGAGCATCAGGAGCCTGCGGACCCCCGTGCGCGTGGCCGCGTCGGCGGCGGCGGAGGTCTCGAGCAGCACCAGGTCCACGGCAGCGCCCCGGTCGACGAGCGCGGGGTAGGTGCGGACCTCGAGCCCGCCGACCCGCCGCGTGACCACGGGGGGCAGCTCGAAGGTCCAGGCCGTCAGCCCCTTGCGCTCCCAGTCCGAAGTCGGTGCCACGCTGCGCAGCGCCGCCCGCGCATGTCCCCCGTGCTGCTCGAGCAGCGCGTCGGCGTCGCGGCTCCTCGCGAGCTCCTTGCCCCGCTCGTCGAGAACCCGGAGCGTGATGCGCAGGTACGGCACCACCGCATCCGCCCGGAAGGACTCCTCGGGCACGTCCACGCCGCACAGCCGGGACACCGCACGCGCGAGCGCTGGAATCATCGGCCCGCGGAAGGGCACGAGTTCCTTCTCGAGACGGTCGACCAGGGCCGGCACCGGCCCCAACTGCTTGCGCAGGGCGCGGGGAACCTGCTCGAGCAGGGCGGTGAGCTTCTCCCGCTGCCAACCGGGGATGGTCCAGTCGAGCTCACCTGGGACGAGCTGGGCGAGCAGCAGCAGCGGCACGCTCAGGGTGATGCCGTCGTCCTCGGCCGAGGGGTCGAAGGTGTACGTCACCGGTACGGACGCGCCGTGAAGGGTGATGGCGTCCGGGTAGTGCGCCGGGGACAGGCCCGGGTCGTGCGAGAGGGCATCCTCCATCGAGAGGATGAGCACGTCGGGGTCGGCCGCCTCGGCCTTGCGGCGCCAGACCTCGAAGCCCGCTCCGTCCGTCACGTCCGCCGGGACGCGCTGGTCGAAGAACGTCAGCAGCGCCTCGCTGTCGAGCAGCTCGCTGCGCCGGGCCTTGTCCCGCAGGCTCGCCACGCGATCGAGCACCTCTTGGTTCTCCTCCTGGAACGCCCCCCGGGTGCGGTACTCGCCGCGCACCAGGGCATGCTCGAGGAACATCAGCCGTGCCCGGGCGGGGTCCATGCTGGCCAGGGCCACGGGGCGTTCCTTGAAGACCTGAAGCCCGAAGAGGGTCGCGTTCTCCTTCACGATGGCGCGCGCGGACTTCTCCGACCAGTGCGGTTCGGAGTAGCTGCGCTTGAGCAGGTGGGGGGCCGCCGACGCGAGCCACTCCGGTTCGAGCTTCGCCACGGTGCGCGCGAACAGCTGGGTCGTCTCCACGAGCTCGAACGCCATCGCCCAGGCAGGGGGCTTCTTCGAAAGCGCCGACGAGGGATGAACCATGAAGCGCGTCTGCTTCGCGCCCGTGTAGTGGCGCTGCTCCGGATTCCACTGGCCGATTCGGGACAGCAGCCCGGTGAGGAGCGCCTGGTGCAGGACGTCCCCGCGCGCCGGGGCGCCCCGGCCCTTGCGCGGCAGGCGCAGCTCGCGGACGGTCTCCTCGAGCTGGCGCTGGACGTCCCGCCACTCGCGCACCCGCAGGAAGGACAGGAAGTTGTCCCGGCACACGCGCCGCAGGTGGGACGTCCCGCGCTCCTCGGCCTCGCGCACGAACGCCCACAGCTTGAGCAGCCCCGTGAAGTCCGAGTGCTCGTCACGGAAGCGCCGGTGCAGCTCGTCCGCCTTCTGCGCGAGCTCCCGGGGCCGCTCGCGCGGGTCCTGCAGGTTGAGCGCCGCGGCGACGATGAGCACCTCGTCCACGCACCCGTACTCGGCGCCAGCGAGAATCATCCGCGCGATGCGCGGGTCCACCGGGAAGCGCGCGAGCTGGTGCCCGAGCGGCGTCAAGGTGCGCTCCTTGCCCTCGATGGCCCCGAGCTCCTCGAGCACCCGCCATCCCTCGGCGATGGCCCTCGACTGGGGCGGGTCGAGGAAGGGGAAGTCCTCGACGTCACCGAGGCCGAGGGACTTCATCCGCAGGATGACCCCCGCGAGCCCGGTGCGCTTGATCTCCGGGTCGGTGAAGGCGGGCCGCGTGGTGAAGCCCACCTCGTCATAGAGGCGCACGCAGATGCCCTCGCGCACGCGTCCGCAGCGCCCCTTGCGCTGGTCGGCGCTGGCCTGGGAGACCGGCTCGATTTGCAGGCGCGTGGTGCCCGAGCGTGGGTCGTAGCGCGACAGGCGCGCCACCCCCGTGTCCACGACGTACACGATGCCCGGGATGGTGATCGACGTCTCCGCGACGTTGGTGGCGAGGATGACCCGGCGCTGGGGGATGGTGGCGAAGACGCGCGACTGCTCGGAGGCCGACAGGCGCGAATACAGGGGCTGCACCACCGTGCCGCGGAGCTCGCGCGCGTTGAGGGCATTCTCGGCCTCACGGATTTCCCGCTCACCAGGGAGGAACACGAGCACGTCCCCGTCCGGGTCGAGCGAGAGCACGTTCGCCACCGAATTGGCGACGGAGTCGGCCAGCTCGTCGTCCTCGGGGGGCGGCTCGTAGAGTACGTCCACCGGAAAGGTACGGCCCTCCACCTGGATGACGGGAGCGCCCCCGAAGAACTGCGAGAAGCGCTCGGTCTCGATGGTGGCCGAGCTCACCACCACCTTGAGGTCGGGGCGTCTGGGGAGGATGCGCTTGAGCCACCCGAGCAGGAAGTCGATGGTGAGGCTGCGCTCGTGAGCCTCGTCGAGCACGATGGTGTCGTAGCGGCTCAGGAGCGGGTCGCTGTGGATCTGCGCGAGCAGGACCCCGTCCGTCATGAACTTCACGGCCGTCCGCCGGGACGAGCGGTCCTCGAAGCGGATCTGGTAGCCGACGTCCGTGCCCAGCTCCGTGCCGAGCTCGCGAGCCACGCGCGCCGCCACACTCGTCGCGGCGATACGCCGGGGCTGGGTGACGCCAATCTGGCGCGGGCGGCCGCGCCCCATGGCGAGCAGGACCTTCGGCAGCTGCGTCGTCTTCCCCGAGCCGGTGGCCCCCGCGACGATGACCACCTGATGGGCGGAGATGGCCGCGGTGATGTCCTCCACCCGGCTCGAGATGGGGAGCTCAGGGGGGAAGCGCAGGGTGGGCAAGTCGCCGGG